>JAGWIH010000246.1 GCA_028866355.1 Alphaproteobacteria bacterium | reverse complement strand
TTTTCGGATCTGTCGCTCGACCTGTCGGCGCACAAGGTCGCGCGCGACAACAAGCCGATCCATCTCGGGCCGACCGAGTTCCGCCTGCTGCGGTTCCTGATGGAGCGGCCGGGACGGGTGTTCTCGCGCGAGCAATTGCTCGACGCGGTCTGGGGGCGCGACGCCGAGGTCGAGCTCCGGACGGTCGACGTCCATATCCGCCGGCTGCGCAAGGCGCTCAATGGCGGTGGCCGGACCGACGTGATCCGTACCGTGCGCGCCGCCGGCTATGCCCTCGACGAGGCCATCGGCTAGCCGATAGATTGGGCCCGCACTGCCGAGGGCCCCTCCCGATGACCGACTTCCCGACCGTGAAGGTGCCCGTTCCGGACGTGACGGTTGGCGCCTACCGTGCCGTCTTCGGCCGGCTCGGCAATGTGCTCGAGCTTGGCTGGCTCCCGTTGTTGATCCTGCTTGGCGTGTCGATCGTGCCGGCGGTGCTGCCGGCGGATTTCGGCGGCGACAATGCAGCCCTGCGCGCCCTGCCCGATTTGCTCGATCTCGTCACCGGCGCCTTGTGTCTCAACGCCTTCGGCGTGCGCTGGTACCAAGTGCAATTGTTCGGCGGTGACAACCAACGTCCGTGGCTCAAGCCGTGGAGCCGCTTCCTGCTCTACACGTTCGCGCTTTATGCCGCGCTTGGTGTCGTGCTGGCGGCGATCTGGCTCGCCGGCTCGGTCGTCGGCGACCGTGGCGTCGGCTTTGAAATCGGCGTCGTGGCGCTCGACCTGGCGGTCGTCGCGGTTTTGTTGCTGGCGATGGCACGCCTGTCGCTGCTTTATCCCGCCGCCGCCGCAAATCAGCCGGTCGGCATTGGCGGCGCCTGGCGTACAACCCGCGGCAACGGCTGGCGCATCGTGTTGTGTTGGCTTTTCGCCACGGCGCCGCTGCTGCTCGGCGTTCAGATCGCCATGGGCGCGGTGTTCGCAGGCTTCGGTATCGGCGGCACGACCGCCGCGCCGATGGGTTTGTTCATCCTGCGCGGCCTGATCGGCACGGTAGCCGATTTCCTGATCGCGGCACTCGGCGCGGTGGTCCTGAGCGACGTCTATCGCCGGCTGATGCCCGCTGCGGGCCGCTGAATCAACGCGAGCCGAAGATCGCGTTCATCAGACTTTGAATGATGCCGGGACGGTTCGGCGGCGGTCCGCCTTGGGATGGCGGTGGCGGCGTGTTGCGGCCGAACGCATTGTCGAGCGCGACGAAGGCACTCGGTCCCGGCAGGTCGCGCACCGGCATCTCGTGCGTCGCGTCGACCATGAACGCGTGCCAGGTGCGCGCCGGCAGCGTTCCGCCGGTGACGTGCTTCATCGGCGCGTTGTCGTCGTTGCCGAACCAGACGCCGCAAACCAAGTCGGCGGTGTAGCCGACGAACAGCGCGTCGCGGAAATCCTGCGTCGTGCCGGTCTTGCCGGCATCGGGGCGGTTGAGCGCCGCGGCGCGGCCGGTGCCGCGCTCGATCACACCTTCGAGCAGCTGGTTCATCTCGCCGGCGATGCCGGCATCGATGACGCGCGGCGCGCCGGAACCGGACCGCTGATAGAGAACGTTGCCGTGCGCATCGCGGATTTGCATGATCGCGTGCGGCCACGCAGCGATGCCGTCGCTGGCGAACGCCGCGTAAGCCGCGGTGAGTTCCATCAGCGTGACGCTGCCGGTGCCGAGCGCCAAGCTGTCGTCGTCGGGCAGCGGCGTGGTGATGCCGAGCCGGCGCGCGGCGGCGATCACGTTGTTGGCGCCGACGCGGTGAATCACCTGTGCCGCGACCGTATTGATCGAGTAGGCGACCGCGTCGGCGACGGTCACGTTACCGCGATACTTGTTTTCGTAATTATGCGGCTCCCAATCGCCGATCCGCACCGGCGCGTCGTTGTAAATGTCGGTCGGCTTGATGCCGTGTTCGAGCGCCGCCAGATAGACGAACGGCTTGAAGCTCGAACCCGGCTGGCGCTCCGCTTGGGTGGCGCGGTTGAACTGGCTTTCGTTGTAGTTGCTGCCGCCGACCATCGCGCGGATGGCGCCGTCGGGCGACATGGCGACGAGCGCACCTTGGCTTACGTGATCGGCGGCGCCGTCGGTCGCGAGCGTGTTGGCCACGGCGCGCTCGGCATAGCCCTGCATCTTCGGATCGAGCGTGGTGGTGACGACGACGTCATGCCCACTGATGTCGGCAAAGCTGCCGATCTGGCTGGCGATCCAGTCGCCGAAATAGCGGCTGCCCGGCGGCACGCGTTCGGCGGCGAGTTGGCTTTTCTGACGCTCGGCGACCTTCGCCTGGGCTTCGGTGATGTAACCCGCATCGACCATATTGGCGAGCACCTGGTCGGCACGATCCGCCGCCAGAGCGCGGTCGTTCAGCGGGCTGAAGCGCGACGGCGCCTTCAACAGGCCGGCGATGACCGCCGCCTCGTAGAGCGTGATATCGCGCGCGGATTTGTTGAAATAGCGGTGCGCCGCCGCATCGACGCCATACGTGCCGGCGCCGAGATAGACACGATTGAGATAGAGCTCGAGAATCTGGTTCTTGGTGAACTGATGTTCGAGCCAGAGCGCGAGCATGGTCTCGCGGATTTTGCGGCCGATCGTGCGGTCTGGCGTGAGGAACAGGTTCTTGGCGAGCTGCTGCGTGATCGTGCTGCCGCCTTGGACGATATGGCCGGCGCGCAAATCGGCGACCAGCGCGCGCGCCATGCCGAAAAGATCGACGCCGAAATGGTGATAGAACCGGCGATCTTCGGTGGCGATCACCGCTTCCGGCAGATAGCGCGGCATCTCGCGCAGCCGGAGTGGCTCGCCGAAGAGCTCGCCGAAGGTTGCGACGAGGGATCCGTCGTCAGCAAGAATCGTGACTGAAGGCGTGCGTTGCGCCGCGGTGAGCTGATCGGTGCTGGGCAGTGTCAGCGCGAAGTAAGCCAGCGCGCCGGCACCAAGGAGAAATGCCCACAACGCCGCAATTGCCAGCCATCGTCCGGGACTTCGCGGCGACCGCCGCCGCGCGCCGCGCGGGTGCCGGTCCCCGCGCGATTCGTCCTTGTCATTACGCGCCATTGAAAATCCGCCGTTCCGGCCATGCTTCTACCACGGCGCGGCGACGACGACCTGCGGCTTTTGCATCCAGCAGACGCCAATTCGCCATTTGCCGTAAAACCGCCGCGCTGCCGCCGCGATTTCGCCGCCGGAATTGTCGCCGCCCGAGACAGGGGACAGACGGCCGGCCCCCGCCTATAGTCGCGCCGAATGTTTACCACCGAGCCACACCTGGGATGCCATCCAGCCGCCGAATCATGATCGTCGACGACGATTCGGCCTTGCGCCATTCGCTCGCCGAGCAATTGCAGCTGCATGAGGAATTCATGGCGGTCGAGGCTGCGACCGCGGCCGAGGCGCTTGATCTCGCCAAGCGGCAATACCACGACGCCGTGATCCTCGACGTCGGGCTGCCCGACATGGACGGCCGCGAGCTGTGCCGGCTGATGCGGCGCGAAGGCGTGCGTTCGCCGATTCTGATGCTGACCGCCGCAGACAGCGAG
>JAGWIH010000245.1 GCA_028866355.1 Alphaproteobacteria bacterium | reverse complement strand
CAAACCCGCCTGCCGTTCGAGCTGCGCACCGTGCGGCTCATCACCGTCGACGAAGCGGCGCACGCGATCCGCGCCATGCTGGTGCGCGGCGCGCCGCTTATTGGCGCGACCGCGGCTTACGGCATGGCGCTCGCCATGCGCGCCGATCCGAGCGACGCGGCGGTTGCACACGCGGCGGAATTGTTGCTGGCGACGCGGCCGACCGCGGTCAATTTGCGTTGGGCGGTCGAGGATTTGCGCACGTTGTTGCAGCAGACGCCGGCCGAACGCCGCGCAGAAGCCGCCTATCGCCGCGCCGGCGAGATCGCCGAAGCCGACGTCGCGATGAACCGCGCCATCGCCGGCCACGGCCTGCCGTTGATCCGCGCGGCGCTGGCGCGCAAAGGCAACAAGGCGCCGGTCGAGATCCTCACCCATTGCAACGCCGGCTGGCTCGCCACGGTCGATTGGGGCACGGCGCTGGCGCCGATGTATCTGGCGCACGACGAAGGCGTGAAGCTGCACGTCTGGGTGGACGAAACGCGGCCGCGCAACCAGGGCGCCAGCCTGACGGCGTGGGAGCTCGGCCAGCATGGCGTGCCGCACACCGTGATCGCCGACAATGCCGGCGGCCATCTGATGCAGAACGGCAAGGTCGATCTGTGCATTGTCGGCACCGACCGCACGACGGCCACCGGCGATGTGGCCAACAAGATCGGCACCTATCTCAAGGCGCTGGCGGCGCACGACAACGGCGTGCCGTTCTATGTCGCGCTGCCATCGCCCACCATCGACTGGACGCTGACCGACGGTCGCGCGATTCCGATCGAGGAACGCAACGCCGACGAGGTCGCCGAGATGTCCGGCCGGCTCGGCTCGGGCGAAGTGGCGCGGGTGCGCGTCATTCCCGACGGCAGCCCGGCCGCCAACTATGCCTTCGACGTCACGCCGGCGAAATACGTCACCGGCCTCATCACCGAACGCGGCGTGTGCAAGGCTTCGCGCGACGGCCTGGCGTCGCTATTTCCCGAGCGCAAGGCCGCGTCGCGCGGCTAATCAGCCGATATGTTGCTTGAAGAAGGCGGTGGTGCGCTGCAACGCCTGCTCGTGCGCTGTCTTGTCGAACGCGCCGCGTTCGTCGCACGAAAAGCCGTGGCCGGCGCTGTAGACGTAGATCGGCACGTCGGACCGTGCCTGCTTTACCTTCTCGATATCGCTCATCGGGATCGACTGATCCTTGTCGCCGAAATGCAGGATGAGCGGGATCTTGGGCTTTTCGGTCGCGTGGCCGGCGATCATGCCGCCGTAATAGCCGACCGCCGCGGTCGCGCCGGTGAGCCGCGTCGCCGCCAGGAATGCGAGCGACCCGCCCCAGCAATAGCCGACGACGCCGACCCTGCCAAACTGCTTGGCGTAATCGATCGCCGCCTGCACGTCGGCGAGGGAGCCGTCCATCGGCACTTTCTCGCGTAGCGCGCGGCCCTTGGCGACGCTTTCAGGGTCGTAACCGATGTCGAAGCCGGGCTGCACGCGGTCGAACAGCGCCGGCGCCACCGCGGCATAGCCCATCGCGGCGAACCGGTCGGCGACGTTGCGGATATGATGATTGACGCCGAAAATTTCCTGGATCACCACCAGGCCGCCTTTCGGCTTGCCGGCGGGCGTCGCGACGTAGGCATCGAGCTTGTGCCCGTCTTTGGCGGTAAGCGAAATCGTCTGACCCATAATGCGTGCCTCCCGTTTTTTATCGGCTCGCGACTATAGGGGGCCCGGCCGAAGGCCGCTAGACGTTGAACCGGATGTGCAGGATGTCGCCGTCGGCGATGGTGTATTCGGCGCCTTCGATCCGCAGCTTGCCGGCGTCCTTGGCGCCTTGTTCGCCGTTGGACGCGACGTAATCGGCGTAGCCGATGACTTCGGCGCGGATGAAGCCCTTCTCGAAATCGGTGTGGATGGCGCCGGCGGCCTCCGGCGCCTTGGCGCCTTGGCGCACGGTCCAGGCATGCGCCTCCTTGGGGCCGACGGTGAAGAACGTGACCAGATCGAGCAGCGCGTAGCCGGCGCGGATGATTCGGGCGAGGCCGGTCTCCTTGAGGCCCAGGCTTTCGAGAAAACCACGACGCTCTTCGGCATCGGCGAGTTGCGCCACTTCGGCTTCGATCGCCGCCGAGACCACCACGCTCTGCGCGCCTTGTCGCTTGGCAAATTCGGCGACGCGTTGCGACTGAGCGTTGCCTTTCGCAGCGGCGGCTTCTTCAACGTTGGCGATATAGAGCACTGGCTTGGCAGTCAGCAGCTGAAGCGACTTCAGGACCGGCTTGAGCTCGTCGGCAACGCGGACGGTGCGCGCCGGCTTGCCATCCTTGAGCGCCGTCAGCACCGGCTCGATGACGCTCATCTCGGCCTTGGCGTCCTTGTCGGCACCGCGCACGCGCTTCTCGGTGGCAATGCGGCGCTTCTCGAGGCTTTCGAGGTCAGCGAGCATGAGCTCGGTCTCGATCGTCTCGACGTCGCGGATCGGATCGATCGAACCCTCGACGTGGGTGACGTTGGCGTCCTCAAAGCAGCGCAGCACCTGGGCAACGGCATCAACCGCGCGGATGTGCGACAGGAACTGGTTGCCCAGCCCTTCGCCTTTGCTTGCGCCGCGCACCAGGCCGGCGATATCGACGAATTCAAGCTGGGTCGGCACGATCTTGGCCGATTTGGCGATCGCCGCGAGCGTGTCGAGGCGCGGATCGGGCACGGCGACGCGGCCGACATTGGGCTCGATGGTGCAGAACGGATAATTCGCCGCTTCAGCCGCTTGCGTCGCCGTCAAAGCGTTGAAGAGAGTCGACTTGCCGACATTGGGCAGGCCGACGATGCCGCAGTTGAATCCCATCGCGTTACTTTCCGGCGGGCGGCTCTTTGCGGTTGGGCTTGAGGATCAGCGCCACCCTGGTGGTGAAGGCGGCGGCACCGTCGGCGACCAGGACCGGAACGGCATCGGCGATGGCGTCGATCAGCGGCGGCAGCCACGCCAGGTCCTCGGGCGAGAAATTCTGCAGCACGTAAGGCTCGACCAGTTCCTTGACGCCGGGATGGCCGACGCCGATCCGCACCCGCCAATAATCCTCGCCGAGCTGCGCGTCGATCGAACGCAAGCCGTTGTGTCCGGCCGCGCCGCCGCCTTGCTTGACGCGCAGCTTGCCCGGCTCAAGGTCGATCTCGTCGTGGACGACGGCGACCTCGCCGACGGCAAACTTGTAGAAGTTTGCCGCCTCGCCGACGCTGTCGCCCGACGCGTTCATGAAGGTCTGCGGCTTCAGCAGATAAACCCGCTCGCCGCCGAGCGCGCCTTCGGCGAGCAGACCTTGGAACTTGGCGCGCCAGGGACCGAAGCCGTGTCGGCGATGAATCGCATCGGCTGCCAGGAATCCGACATTGTGGCGCGTGCGCTCGTAACGGGCTCCGGGGTTGCCGAGCCCGACGATAAGCCGCATCGCCGTTTCCGGTTACTTCTTGGGCGGCTGGCCGGCCGGGGCCTTGGGCGCGGCACCGGCACCTGCCGCCGGCTTCGCGCCAGCCGCCGGCGCGGCACCCGCCGC
>JAGWIH010000244.1 GCA_028866355.1 Alphaproteobacteria bacterium | reverse complement strand
TCAGGTTCTGCAATTTCTTGCCCGGCGGACTCGCCATGATCTCGAGGCCGGCTTGGAGCGGATCGTCGTCCTCGCCCGGGTCGAGCCGTAGATGCGCGGTGCCGCCGCCGAAGAGCCGCGCAAACAGCTTGCCAAAATGATCGTTCACCTGCGTGAAGGCGGCGAGCAGGCGCTCGCGGCCTTCACGGTTGAGTGCGGTGATGCCTTGGCGCAGCTTGGCGATGGCGCCGACCAAATCTTCGCGCTCGCGGTTGAGTCCATTCAAGCGTTCCTCGATCTCGCGCGATTCCGCCTCGGCGACCAGATTCACCGGCCCCATATTCTCGCGCTCGCGCAACAGGCGGTCGAGGCGCGTGGTGGCGGCGCCGATATCGGGCAATTCCTCGTCGGGTTCGATGCCGGCGGCCGCCAAAACACCGTCGGGTTTCGCTTGCAGTTTTTCGGCGATGGCGTCGGCGATGGTCGTGCGTGCCAGCACCGCTTGATCGCGCACGCCTTCGGCGCGCACGCGCTCCTCGCGCGCTTCGCCGGCGGATGCCTCGGCGGCGCGCGCTGTCTTGTCCGCTTCGGTCAGCTTGCCTTCGCCTGCGGCCAGCGCATCGGCCGCTTGGTTGCGGCGCGCGGTCGCGGCGGCGATGGTTTCGGCCAGCTTGTCGCGCTCGGCTGCAATTTCCTGCGGCCGCTGCGCTAGCGATTCGATCTCGGTGTGAAGCTCGCGGCGTCGGCTTTCGAGTGTTTTCCGCTGGCGCGCGGCCGCGTCGGCGCGTTGCTCCCACGAGTTCAGCTCGACGCCGATTGCAGCCAGCCGTTCGCTGCGCGCCGCCGCTTCGCGTACCAGCCGGTCGTGTTCGCCCTGATGTGCCTGCTGCAAAGCACGGCGTTCGGCAAGCGTGGATCGCGTCGCCTGAATTTCGTCGCGGCCCACGGCCGGGTCAGGCAAGGCGACGAGCGCGCTACGCGCCGATTCGGTCTCTGCTTCAGCTTCGCTGCGATCGAGCGTCAACCGCTGCGCAGCTTCCTCCAGCGCGGCGCGGCGTGAGACGATCGCGGCGGCGGCGCGCGCTAATTCGGCTTCGTGATTGCGGATATCGGCAAGGGCGTCGAGCGCTTCGCGTGCGCGTTGCCGCGCTTGGCGGTCTGCTTCGGCCCGTTCGCGATTGTGGCGCTGCGCGGTCTCGAGGGCGTCGCGCCGCCGCGTCACCTCGGCGTCGGCCGACCGCAGCTCGTGTGCGAGTTCCGTCAGGCGACGGCGCTGCTCGAGCCGTTGTGTCGCAGCCGCCGGCGCGCCGGGAAGACGGCGGAACCCGTCCCAGCGCCACAGGCCGCCGTCGCGGCTGACGAGCCGTTGGCCCGGACGCAATTCCGTTTGCAACCGCTCGCCATCGGCGACGGTGTCGACAATGCCGATCTGGGTGAGGCGGCGCGACAAGGACGCCGGTGCGGTGACGTGGTCCGACAAGCGCGTCACGCCGGTCGGCAGTGACGGTGCATCGGCGTAGTCGGGCAGACCGAACCAATGCGCCGGCGCCGCAGCATCGGTTGGCGCCGTCAGATCGTCGCCGATCGCGGCGCCGAGCGCCGCCTCGAAACCATGTGCCACCTGGATCGCGTCGAGCACCGGCGGCCATTTGTCCTGGTCGGGTTTGGTCAGGAGCTGTTGCAGCGCCTCGCTCTCGGCTGTCAGCTTGGCGCGACTCATCTCGGCGGCTGCCAGCGGACCGCGTGCTTCGGTCTCGGCGGCCTGCGCTTCAGTCAGGGCCTTTTCAGCGACTGTCAGCGCCGCGCGGCTTTCCTCGGCGGCGATTTCCGCCGCTTTGAGCGCCGCCAAGGTTTCGGCGCCGACGCCGCTGGCGCCGGCTTCGGCCTCGAGCGCGGCGCGTTGGCGCGCGATCTCGTCGGCGCGATCCTTGAGGCGGACTTGACGCTCGCCGGCCTCGCTGATGCGCGTGGCCAGCGCGGCGCGGCGCGCTTCTTCGGCGGCGACGCGCTCGGTCAGCGCGGTCAGCCGGGCATCGAGCGCGGCGACGGCCTCGGCAACGCGGGCTAATTCGTCGGCCGCCTTCGTTTGCACTTGTCGTTCGTCTTGTTGGGCGGCGATCAGCGACTGGCGCTCTTCGCCCAGACGCGCCAGTGCGGCGCGCGCGTCGGCGGCCAGTTCGTCCTCGCGCTTCAGATCGGCGGCGAGCTGCTCAAGTCGCGCTTCGGCCGATTGCCGCGCCGCCATGATGCGGCGCTCCTCGTCGTCGAGCGCCTGACGCGCCAGGTTCAGCCGCTGGAGTTCGGCCGAGGCCACCGCCTCGTTTTGCCGCAACGCCGGCAGCTCGGCCGAGGCCGCTTCGCGCAACCGATTGGCGGCGGCGGCGGCGGTCATGCGTTCTGCGACAACTCGTTCGGCGGCGCGCAACCGCTCTTCCGCCGCGGTCAATTCGCCGGTGGCGGCGGCATAGCGCAGATGGAGGACGGTCGCTTCGGCGCGGCGGATCCAATCCGACAGCCGACGATAACGTTGCGCCTGGCGCGCCTGTTTCTTCAGGCTTTCAAGCTGGGTCTCGAGGGTGCGCAGCACGTCGTCGAGCCGCGCCAGATTGGTTTCGGCGGCCTTGAGACGCAGCTCGGCTTCGTGCCGCCGCGAATGCAGGCCGGCGATGCCGGCGGCCTCCTCGAGCAGCATCCGTCGGTCGGCGGGCTTGGCGCTGATGATGGCGCCGATGCGGCCCTGGCTCAGGATGGCGCTCGAATTGGCGCCAGTGGCGACGTCGGCAAACAGCAGCTGCACGTCGCGGGCGCGAACATCGCGGCCGTTGATGCGGTAATCCGAGCCGATGCCGCGTTCGATGCGGCGATGGATCTGGATTTCGTTGTGCGCGTCGTAAGGCTGCGGTGCGTCGTGCGCGGCGTTGTCGAGGTGCAGCATCACCTCGGCGACGTTGCGGGCAGGCCGCGCGCTCGTGCCCGAGAAGATCACGTCGTCCATCTCGCTGCCACGCAAGCGCTTGGCCGACGTCTCGCCCATCACCCAGCGCATGGCGTCGAGGATGTTCGACTTGCCGCAGCCATTGGGTCCGACGATCCCGGTCATGCCGGGTTCGATCACAAGCTCGGTCGGTTCGACGAAGGATTTGAAGCCGGAAAGCCGGAGTTTGGCGAAATGCACGATCGGGCTGCGGGTTAAGTACGCGACATGAGCGCGTTGAGCCAGTTCCGGACCGTTGCGATCACGCTATCGTGGCGGTCGTTTGCCGCCGTTGCCGGGCCGTTTCGGCTCGGCGCCGCGGCGCCGGACTTGGCTTCGAGATATTTGACGAATTCGTCGTAAGGCACGTCGCCGATCACCTTCGTACCGTTGATGAAAAAGGTCGGCGTTGAATCGATGCCGTATCGGTTCTGGGCGACGAGACGTGAATTCAGTACCGCGTCGGAGAGTTTCTGATTGTCGGCGCAGGCGTTGAATTGCGCCTGACTCATGCCGCCGAGCCTGGCGATGGGCGCCAACGCAGCCTTGGTCGCGGTCTCCGAACTGCGCGCCCATTCGCGCTGCGTCCGGAACAGCGTCTCGATGAAGGGGAAATAGCGCTCG
>JAGWIH010000243.1 GCA_028866355.1 Alphaproteobacteria bacterium | reverse complement strand
TCGGCAAGCGATTTGATTTCGCGATCGGGCTTGCCCGGAAGGCGCTCACGCCGTTGGCCGTAGCGGTTGCACCAAACCACGCGCATGCCGAACGCCGACGCCGCATAAGCATCCCACGCGTTCGATGATTGGAAGGAGATCGCATTGCTTACGATCCCAAGCCGGTCGACCGCCAGTTGGTAGACCTTGGGGTGCGGTTTGTAGATGCCGACCTCCTCGACCGATAGCACGGCATCGAGCAACGAGTCGATCTTTGCACTGGCGACCGCAGCCCACAGCATGGCCGGCGATCCGTTCGACAGAATCGCCGTCTTCAACCCCGCGGATTTCAGCCGCTTCAGCATGCCTGCCACTTCGGGAAAGGCGTCGAGCGTCAAATAGAGATCCATCAACCGACTTCGCAGTGCGGCATCCTTGATGGCAAGCGATTCCAACGCGAAATCGAGCGCGTCGCCGGTGACCTGCCAGAAATCCGCGTGTCGGTTTTCGAGTGCACGTAGCCAAGTGTACTGCAGCTGCTTTTCACGCCAGAGCGCGTTGAGCGCCGCATGCTTGTCGCCCAGGATATCGCGGCAGTTCGCGGCTGCAGACGCGTAATCGAACAGCGTCCCATAGGCATCGAAGACGCAGGCGCGAATACCTGCCAGGGGCGTTTTGCTCATTTTTTCACCGTTGCTATTTCTCGCATTGCCGTTCACCGGTTTTGGCCCACCGAGTAGCGAGTCTCGATGACCGATCATACGCCAACGGATTCTTGGTCATTTTTGTTGACAACAGACCAATTCTTTTCGTAGCGGCTTCAAGAAAAGTTACGTGTGACAACAGTTGTATTCGATCGCACCTTGTACCATCGCGGATAAGCGCAGCGGCCGAGGAGGGGGTGCCTCGGCCGCCGCTCGATGCGGCCGCACATACGCGGACCCGTCGTCGTTAGTCGCCGACCGTGGACGACACCGCATCGTAGATACCGGCGCCATTGAACGAGCCGGCGATGCTCTGGTTCGTCATCGCCTGCTGCTCCGGCTGACCGGCCAAGGCGGCCTGGGTCAGCGCCGTCGCCAACGCGGCGGCGAAGACCAACGTGCGCAACACTGATGTTATACGCATGACACTTTTCCTTTGCATGAGACAGCGGGCGGGATGGCCGCGTTCTCTATAGAGTTAGACGCTCGTCGCCACGTGGCGTTACAGTCAGCACGGCGAAAAACTCGGGGCGCGGCGTCAATGATCCTAGTCGCAGAATGAGAGTTGCGACGAAGCCGGTACGCGCCCGCCGGCAACGTCAGGCGCGGCGAAGCAGCCGATCGAGCTTACCGGCAGCATCCAGCGCGTGGAGCTCGTCGCAGCCGCCGATGCCGCGGCCGCCGATGAAAATCTGAGGCACGGTGCTGCGGCCGGCGGCGAGCGCGATCATTTCCTGGCGTCGCGCCGGATCGTGAGCGACATCGATCTCGCGATAGGCGACGTGCTTGCGCCGGAGCAGTGCCTTGGCGCGGTGGCAATAGGGACACCAGGGCGTCGTATAAACGATAACCGTCGGCGCGGGCGGGCCGGCTGTCGCTGTGTCGGCCGGCCGTACCGCATTCATCACGCGAATGACGGCGCCTTCGTATGCTGGCGAATGCCGGCAGTGCTCCGAGCGCATGGCGCTCAGGAGACCCCTGACGGTGTCGTCGCTCGGAGCCGCCGCAGGCGGGCCGTTCTGCCCCGCGCGCCGGACCGCCTCGATCGTCAACCGCAGCTGCTCGACGTAGCGCGAGCAGTGCTTGCACAGGAACATGTGGAGCCGAACCTCGAGGCGCTCCCGCAAGGAAAGTTCACCATCGAGATAGCGATCGGCATGGCTCGCGAGGTCTCGACAGCTCAACACCGTTAGCCCTTCTGATAGCGTTCCAGCGCCTGCCACAGCCGCTGTCGGCCGCGATGCAGCAGGACTCGAGCATTAGACGACGAGATCACGAAAATGTTACAAATTTCTTCGAAGCCCAGCCCCTCGATGTCCCGCAGCGTCACGACCGCCCTCTGGGTTGCCGGCATGTCGGCCAGCGTCCGCGCCATCACCTCGCGCATGTCTTTCGAAGCCAGCGCGCCCTCCGGCGTGTCGATCGACCAGGCGGCCGGCGGCGTCCGCCATTCGCCGTCCGCCTCATAGCGGTCGGCGAGCGCATTGGCACTCTCGGTTTGGGGCTGGCGGGCGTCCTGACGCAAGCGGCTGACGGCCTCGTTGCGCACGATCGTGAACAACCAAGTGCGCAAGCTCGAGCGACCCTCGAAGCCAGGCAGCGCGCGGATGATCTTGAGCCACGCTTCCTGCACGACCTCTTCGGCGCCGGCATCGCTCACCATCGTCCGCGCGAAACGAACCATCGCGGCATGGTAGGTCGAAACCAGGCTCCGGATCGCCGCCTCGTCGCCGGCGCGCAGGCCGCTCATCCGCTCGGCATCGCGTGGCACGCTCATTCTCGAATCCTCGCCCGCGCCGCGCCGCGGGTCGTGCGGGTCAGAGGGCGGCGTCGATCAGGCGCCGGCGGACCAGCCAGTCGAGCGACAGCTTGCCCGGACCGCGGCACAGCAGCACGAGCAGCATCGCCGCCCACTGGATGTGCGTCGGCCAGGCCTGCGGATAGACGAACACCTCGATCACCGCCACCATGCCGAGCAACACCGCGGATACAGCGCGCGTCAAGAGGCCGAGGATCACTAACGGCGGCGTCGTGACCTCGATCGTCACGGCCATGTAAGCGGCGAACTCCGACGGCAGCAACGGCACGCGATATTCGTCGGCGAAGAGCGTCAGCGTCGTGTCCCAGTTGGCAAGGTGCGCCATCGCCGAGTTCCAGAACACCACCGCTACGGCGACGCGCAACGGTATGGCGAGCAGGGTGTATGGCACGTTATCGAGCTGACGCAGCGCGGTTTTGACGCCAAGCACGACAGCCAGATCCGACAACGCCGACGTGGTTCGTTCGATCATACGGAATTCTCCTGGGGCGACGGATCGGATGCTGGCGCGGCGACGAAATCAATGAACACACCGTTGATCAAATGGGAGGCGAGCACGGACGTAGCGTCCACCCCGCCCGCCGCGGCGATCGCCTCTTCCAAGGATCGGCCGCCGCAGAGCGCGGCGGTGAAACGCCAGGCCGGTCCGTCCAGCCGGGCGATTTCCACGCCGGTTTCGCGGCGCTGGGCCAACAGCCGCACCGGGCCTGAGCCGAGGTCGATCGCGGCCATCGCCGCCTCGTCCTGCGCCAGAACCGCGCGCCAGATCGCGTCGACCGGGTGATCGGCGCGCACAAGGCCGACCGACGGATGCGGCACAAAGCGGATGCGGCGCTGCTCCGCGGCATTGAGGGCGCCAAGCCGGGCGGGATCGAGCGCGTCGGCGTCCGGCGCGTGCAGCGCCCGGCTCACCGCCCAGTCGAGCCGCGCCACGCCGGCAAGATACGGGATCGCCGCGGCGGCCGCGAATTTGTCGAGGAAATCGGCGAAGGCAGGGTCGTAATCGTCGAGGCAGGCGCTTCGCGGCGGCTGCGCTTCGAGGAACACCTGCGCCGCGCTTTCGAAGAACGCGGCACCGACGAGCCGATG
>JAGWIH010000242.1 GCA_028866355.1 Alphaproteobacteria bacterium | reverse complement strand
CGGCGGCGTGCACCAGGATCTGTCGCCCGGCCTGCTCGAGGACATCGCCGCCTTCTGCGACCAGTTCCCCAAGCGCATCGACGATCTCGAGCAGCTCCTCACCGAGAACCGCATCTTCAAGCAGCGCACGGTCGATATCGGCCGCATGACGCGCGCGCAGGCGGTCGATTGGGGCTTCTCGGGACCGATGCTGCGCGCGTCCGGCGTGCCGTGGGATTTGCGCAAGGCGCAACCCTACGACGTCTATGCCGAGATGGATTTCGACATCCCGATCGGCAAGAACGGCGATTGCTGGGACCGCTATCTGGTGCGGATGGAGGAGATGCGCCAATCCCTGCGCATCATCAAACAGTGCATCGACCAGATGCCGGCGGGCCCGCACATGGTCGACGACCGCAAAGTCGCGCCGCCGCCGCGCGTCGAGATGAAGAGCTCGATGGAAGCGTTGATCCATCACTTCAAGCTCTATACCGAGGGCTATCACGTGCCGGCAGGCGAGACTTATACGGCCGTCGAAGCGCCCAAGGGCGAATTCGGCGTCTATCTGGTCGCCGACGGCAGCAACCGGCCCTATCGCTGCAAGATCCGCGCGCCGGGCTATGCCTTCCTGCAAAGCACCGATTTCGTGTCGCGCGGCCACATGCTGGCCGACGTGGTGGCGATCATCGGCTCGATGGACATCGTTTTCGGCGAGATCGATCGATGAGCGCGCACGACAATTCGCCGCATATCGCGCAACCGACGAGCTTCGCGTTCACGCCCGAGAACCTGAAGAAGGCGCAGGCGCATATCGCCAAATATCCGGCCGGACGGCAGGCGAGCGCGGTGCTGCCGCTGCTCGATCTGGCGCAGCGCCAGCACGACAACTGGCTGCCGCGCGCGGCGATGGATACGGTCGCCGACATGCTCGGCATGCCGCGCATCCGCGTCTACGAGGTCGCGACCTTCTACACCATGTTCAACTTGAAGCCGGTCGGGAAGCACTTCTTCCAGATCTGCACCACGACGCCGTGCTGGCTGCGGGGCTCCGACGACGTGGTCGCCGCCTGCAAGAAGAAGCTCGGCATCGGCATCGGCGAGACCACGGAAGACGGCAAGTTCACGCTGCGCGAAGTCGAATGCCTCGGCGCTTGCGTCAACGCGCCGATCATCCAGGTCAACGACGATTTCTACGAAGATCTCGACGGCCGGTCGACCGAGGCGCTGATCGACGCGCTGGCGCGCGGCGAGAAGCCGCCGATGGGCTCGGTGAAGAAGCGTCAGACCTCGGCGCCCGAGGGCGGCGCCACCACGCTCAAGGATTTGTCGTTCGCGGGAGCCAAGCGCTGATGCTCGCCGACAAGGATCGCATCTTCACGAATCTGTATGGCCAATTCGATTGGCGCCTGGACGGCGCCGTCGGCGCGCGCAAGCGCGGCGACTGGGACGGCACCAAGGATCTGGTCGCCAAGGGCCGCGACTGGATCGCCAACGAGGTCAAGGCTTCGGGCCTGCGCGGCCGCGGCGGCGCCGGGTTCCCGACCGGTCTTAAATGGACGTTCATGCCCAAGCAGAGCGACCGGCCGACTTATCTCATCGTCAACGCCGACGAGAGCGAGCCCGGCACCTGCAAGGATCGCGACATCATGCGCCACGATCCGCACAAGCTGATCGAAGGTTGCCTGCTCGCCGCCGTCGGCATGGGCGCGCATCACTGCTACATCTACATCCGCGGCGAGTTCTACAACGAGGCGCAGGTTCTCCAGGCGGCGATCGACGAAGCCTATGCCGCCGGCCTCGTCGGCAACAATGCCTGCGGCTCGGGCTACGATTTCGATATCAAGCTGCATCGCGGCGCCGGCGCCTATATCTGCGGCGAAGAGACCGGCCTGCTGGAATCGCTCGAAGGCAAGAAAGGCCAACCGCGCCTCAAGCCGCCGTTCCCGGCCGGCGTCGGCCTTTATGGCTGTCCGTCGACGGTCAATAACGTCGAGACCATCGCCGTGGTGCCGGCCATCCTGCGCCGCGGCGGCGCCTGGTTCGCCGGCATCGGTCGGCCGAAGAACGAAGGCACCAAGGTGTTCTGCATCTCGGGCCACGTCGAAAAGCCCTGCAACGTCGAAGAGGCGATGGGCATTCCGCTCAAGGAGCTCATCGAGAAACATGCCGGCGGCGTGCGCGGCGGCTGGGACAATCTGCTGGCGATCATTCCGGGCGGCTCGTCGGTGCCGGTGATCCCGAAATCGATCTGCGACACCGTGCTGATGGATTTCGACGCGCTGCGCGACGTCAAATCCGGCCTCGGCACCGCGGCCGTCATCGTCATGGACAAATCCACCGATATCATCAAGGCGATCGCCCGCCTGTCGCAGTTCTACAAGCACGAAAGCTGCGGCCAGTGCACGCCGTGCCGCGAAGGCGCCGGCTGGATGTGGCGGGTGATGGAGCGCATGGTGCAGGGCAAGGCCGAGCCGCGCGAGATCGACATGCTGTTGGAGGTCTCGTTCGAAATCGAAGGCCACACCATCTGCGCGCTGGGTGACGCCGCCGCGTGGCCGGTGCAAGGGCTTATCCGGCATTTCCGGCCCGAAATGGAACGCCGCATCCACGACTATCGCGCCCACATGGCGCGGGCGGCGGAGTAGGCGATGCCCAAGCTCACGATCAACGGCAAGGCGATCGAGGTGCCGGCGGGCACGACGGTGTTGCAAGCCTGCCAGCAGGCGGGCTTTGAGGTGGCGCATTTCTGCTTCCATCAGCGGCTCAGCATCGCCGGCAATTGCCGCATGTGCCTGGTCGAGCAGGAAAAGGCGCCGAAGCCGATCGCGTCCTGCGCAATGCCCGCCACCGACGGCATGGTCATCCACACGGACAGCGAGAAGGCCAAGAAGGCGCGCCACGGCGTGATGGAATTCCTGTTGATCAATCATCCGCTCGATTGCCCGATCTGCGATCAGGGCGGCGAGTGCGATTTGCAGGACCAGGCGATGGCCTACGGCTTCGACCGCGGCCGCTACATCGAGAACAAGCGCGCGGTGAAGGACAAGAATTTCGGGCCGTTGGTCGCGACCTCGATGAACCGCTGCATCCACTGCACGCGCTGCATCCGCTTCGCGACCGAAATCGCCGGCGTCGAGGATCTCGGCGCCACCGGCCGCGGCGAGGACATGGAGATCGGCACCTATATCGAGCGCACGCTGTCGTCCGAGCTGTCGGCCAATATCGTCGATCTGTGCCCGGTCGGCGCGCTGACCGCGAAGCCCTATGCCTTCGTCGCGCGGCCGTGGGAACTGACCAAGACTGAAAGCGTCGACGTGCTCGATGCCGTCGGCTCGAACATCCGGGTCGATGCGCGCAGCGGCCAGGTGCTGCGCGTGCTGCCGCGGCTCAATGAGGCGATCAACGAAGAGTGGATCGCCGACAAGACGCGGTTCGCGCTCGACGGCCTGACCAAGCGCCGGCTCGACACGCCTTATGTGCGTCGCGACGGCAAGCTGGTCGAAGCCTCGTGGGCCGATGCTTTCGCTGCGATATCCGCGCGGCTCAAGGGCGTCGTCGGCAGCCGCATCGGCGCGCTCGCTGGCGATCTCGCCGATTGTGAATCGATGCTGGCGTTGAAGGAATTGATGGCGGCGCTGG
>JAGWIH010000241.1 GCA_028866355.1 Alphaproteobacteria bacterium | reverse complement strand
TGAACAAAGACGTCGAAGCGGCGAGCCTGCTGCCGCCGCAAATCGCCATGGCCGAGCAGCTGGGTCTCCGCAAGGTGATGGAAAACACGTTCCACACCATCTGGTGGGTGCCCGAACAGCTCGACCAGGCGACGCTCGCCGCCGTGCTGCGCGCGCTGGCGCGGGCGGAACAGGCGATCGATGCCGACCTCGGCAAATACCTGCCGTTGTGGAAGCACGCGATCCCGGCGGAATTTGCCGATCGCAAGTGGGACTTCAGCCAATTCGGCCGCGGCGAGCGCTTCGTCTACGAAAAGCTCCCCGACGGCGAATTCGACGAGATCATGGCGCAAGTGACGCGCTGGGGCCTCGACAATTACCTCAAGGAGCGCCGCTTCGAGCGTCTGGCTGTGTCGTCGCGCTAGCCAGCACGCGGCACAGCGGCAGGGCCGCGACGAGCCCGATAAGTTCCGCCAGGATGAACGCCGGCGCGTCGTGCGGCCGGATGCCGGCGAAAGTGTCGGTCAGCGCGCGCGCGATTGTCACCGCTGGATTGGCAAACGACGTCGATGACGTGAACCAATAGGCGCCGGTGATGTAAGCGGCGACGGCAATCGCCGTGACCGGCGCGCGGTGGGCGCGGCAGCCCCAGATCACCGCGAGTAAACCGAACGTGGCGATGATTTCGCCAAGCCACTGACCGCCGCCGGCGCGGATTTTGGTGCCAAGCTCGAAAACCGGCAGCGCAAACATCAGATGCGCCAGCCAGACGCCGGCAATCGCACCGGCAATTTGCGCGACGATATAAATCGTGGCAAGCCGCCAGCCCAAACCATCGAGCGCGACGGCGGCCAGCGTCACCACCGGATTCATGTGCGCGCCCGAAACAGGACCGAAGGCGAGGATCAGCGCAACCAGGGCCGCGCCGGTGGCGAGCGCATTGGCGAGCAGCGCCAGCGCGTCGTTTCCGCCGGCCAGCCGCTCGGCCATGATGCCGGAACCGACGATCGCCATGAGCAAAAAGCCGGTGGCAACGAATTCGATCGCCGCGAGACGGACATGCGTAAGCTCGCGCGGCGCGGCGGCGACCGCCGCCTTGGCTTGGATGGTCACGATGCGGCGTCTTCCGGCGTGTGCAGGGCGCCGATCCGCCGCGCTTCGCGCTGCAAAGCCAGCCGGTCGAGCTTTTCCAAAGGCAGCGCCACGAACAGCTTGATGCGCGTGTCGAGCCGTTGGAAGGCGTCGCGGAACGCCGCCATCTTCTTTTCGTGCGGGCCCTCGACCGCGGCGGGATCGGGCACGCCCCAATGCGCGGTGATCGGCTGGCCCGGCCAAACCGGACAGGTTTCGGCCGCCGCCTGATCACAGACCGTGAAGACGAAATCCATGCGCGGCGCGTCCGGCTGGGCGAACTCGTTCCAGCTTTTGGAACGGAGACCGTCGGTCGATAGCTTCATCGCCCGCAGCAGTTCGAGCGTCAGGGGATTGACGGCATTTTTCGGCTGACTACCGGCGCTGTAGGCGCGGAAGCGACCCTTGCCCCAATGATTGAGCAGGACTTCACCCATGACGCTGCGCGCCGAATTGCCGGTGCACAGGAAGAGGACGTTGTAAGGCCGGCTCATGCCGACTTCCGTCCGCGCGCGACTTTGACACCGCCGGGCTCGCACGCCGGCGCGCACGCCGCGCCGCCGCAGCAATTTTCGGTGAGATAGGCGACGAGGCCATTCATCGCAGCGTAATCGGCCGCATAGATCAGCTGGCGGCCGAGCCGCCGTTGCGTGACCAAGCCGGCACGCTGTAGCTGCTGGAGATGAAAGGTGAGGGAGGAGGGCGGCAATTCGAGCCGTGCGGCAATCTCGCCCGCCGGCAGCCCGGTAGGTCCGCGCTTCACCAACAGGCGATAGACCGCCAGCCGGTGGTCGTGCGCGATCGCGCCAAGGGCCGTCACCGCGTGTTCCGCCTTCATGCGGGCCTCCAACATTTCGATAATAGTCGAAACATAAGTCGGGCCGAGTGGGCGGTCAACGGATGTTTCGATAAAACCCGAAATATGACCGCCGGTCGGCTGCCAATAAGTCTGCATTCCGCGATCCAATGCCGCCGTCGCGGCCATGCGGTAAGGCTGGCAATTCCGCGCCGGACGGTCTAAAACCCCGGCCCATGTCCACGGTTATCGTTGTCATTCACCTGTTGCTCGCGGTGTCGCTGGTCAGCGTCATCCTGATGCAGAAGAGCGAAGGCGGCGCCCTCGGCATGGGCGGCGGCGGCATGTCCGGCTTCATGACGGGCCGGTCGACCGCCAATCTGCTGACGCGCACCACGGCAATCCTCGCCGTCGGGTTCTTCTTGACCAGCATCGCGCTGGCGGTCATCGCCGCGCGCAGCCGCGCGCCGGGCTCGGTGATCGATCAGGCGGTACCGACCCAGTCGCTGCCGGCGCCGACGACGTCGCCTGCTAAGCCGGCAACGCCGCCCGTGCCGACTGCGCCAACGGGTCCGACCGCGCCGCTGACCAAATAGCGCCGTTATCGCTGCGGTGACCTTTCGTTAACGCCTGCGGCATTTTCGGCCAATCGGCGGTATTCGGTTGACTTCGCCGGGCGCAAGCCCCATGTAAGCGCTGTTCCATTCTCGCGATCGCGCGAAGCGCGGCGGATTTCGATCCCCAGCGCCCCCAATTTCGAGAAATCACCAACAACACGGCACCTCGGTTTCGCGCGAGGCAAGCCAAAAACACAGGCCGCCGCGCCTGCGCGTTCGGCCGTATCGATAGAAAGCAATAACACAGTGACTCTTTCCTTTTCCGAGCTCGCCCTCGTCGAGCCGATCCAGCGCGCATTGCACGCGGAAAATTACGAGCGCCCGACGCCGATCCAGGCGCAGGCGATTCCGCATCTGCTCGCCGGGCGCGATCTGCTCGGCATCGCCCAGACCGGCACCGGCAAGACGGCGGCCTTCGCGCTGCCGATCCTCCAGCACCTGGCTGCGAACCGCGTTCCCGCGCCGCGGAATTCCATGCGCGCGCTCGTCTTGACGCCGACGCGCGAACTGGCGATGCAGATCGCCGACAGCTTCCGCGCCTACGGCCGTCATTTGGGCCTCCGCACCGCCGTGATCTTCGGCGGCGTCGGCCAGGGCCCGCAGGTCGACGCGCTGCGCCGCGGCATCGACATCCTCGTCGCCACGCCCGGCCGGCTTCTGGACCTGCATCAGCAGGGCCATGTCCGTTACGACGGCGTCTCGGTCTTCGTCCTCGACGAAGCCGACCGCATGCTCGACATGGGCTTCATCCGCGACATCCGGCGTATTGTTCCGTTACTTCCCAAGACGCGTCAGTCGCTCTTGTTCTCGGCCACCATGCCGGACGAGATCAATCGATTGATCGGTACGCTGCTCAAGGATCCGGTGCGCGTCGAGGTGACGCCCGCCGCGACCACGGTCGAGCGCATCGAGCAGCACGTCATGTTCGTCGACGCCGGCAACAAGCGCGCGCTGCTCGCTTCGCTGCTCGGCGACAAGGCGATTGCCCGCGCGCTGGTCTTCACGCGCACCAAGCACGGCGCCAACCGCGTCGCCGAAGGTCTCGCCAAGGGCGGCATCGGCGCCGAGGCGATCCACGGCAACAAGTCGCAGAGCCAGCGCCAGCGGGCGCTGGG
>JAGWIH010000010.1 GCA_028866355.1 Alphaproteobacteria bacterium | reverse complement strand
CGGTTCCGGCGAGCAGTACAACGCGTTTCATGGACGTTCTCCCTTTCAGTTCTTGTTTGTTAATTTCAAATTTGTCGGCTTGGCACGGCTGCATGTCCGGCTTCGCGCCGACCGATGCGGTGCCGACAGGCGCTTCGGAAAAATTCGGCATGACCTCCGTGCGGTTTGTGACCGTGCAATGTCACCCTATGCTGGCATGCCAGGCACCGGCGTTTGCATGAAATGTAAGTTAGTTAGGAGACGGCCTTGCCAGACGAGATGAAAATTCCGTTAGACGAAGGGTCGGCTCGACAGTGGAGGATTAGCCGGAAGCTTGGTGAGTCCGTAACGGCACCGCGACGTTGAGGCCGGTGCGGCCGATCAGGCGGCGGCTTCGCGGACCTTCCAGACGATCCGTTCGGGCGGCAGGCGCGCGGCAATCGTGGTGCCGCTGCCCTTGATGCTGGCGATTTCCAGCCGGCCGCCATGCAGCATCACCAGGGTCTTGGCCAGCGGCAGGCCAAGGCCGGTGCCGGCGTATTTCTTGCTGATCGCGTTGTCGACCTGGCCGAACGGCTCGAGCGCGGTCCCGATCTCCTCGGGCGCCATGCCGATGCCCGTGTCGGTAACCGCGAAGCAGAAACCGGACGCCGCGTCGAACGCGACGGAGATTTTGACCTGGCCCGTTTCGGTGAATTTGACCGCGTTCGACACCAAATTGATCAGGATCTGGCGTAGGCGCACGGCATCGGCGTGGATGAACGGCGTGTTCGGTGGAATGTCGGCGACGAGCTCGAGTTGCTTGGCGGCCGCCTGAACGCGCATCGCGGCGACGCTGTCGCGCACGATCGCCACAGGATCGACCACTTCTTCGCGCAACTCGGTCTTGCCGGCTTCGATCTTCGAGATGTCGAGCAGGTTGTTGATGATCTGCAGCAGATGCTCGCCGGCGTTGAAGATGTCGTGGGCATAGTTGGCGTAGATCGGCTTGCCTGGCCCCATCAGGCCGTCCTTGATGATCTGCGAAAAGCCGATGATGGCGTTGAGCGGCGTCCGCAGCTCGTGGCTCATATTCGCGAGAAATCGCGACTTCACCTGATTGGCGTGTTCGGCTTCCTCCTTGGCATCGAGCAGCGCCATGCGCTGCGCCAGCAACTCGTCGTTCACCTTCGACAGCGCGTACCACGTGACGCCGTAGGCGAGGACAATGTCGTTGACGATGGGCAGCAGCAGGAACGCCGTCGCTTGCGGTGGCGTCATGTGCATCAAATCGGGCGGGTTCGCCCGCGTCAGCAGCAGCGCGATGCGCGCGCCGAAAAGTGTCGTCCCAAAAATGCACGTGCCGAATAACAGCCGCTCCGGACCCCAGGCGGTTTTCGCCTTCGGCCACAATTCGACGCCGCTGAGCCACAACGCGATGACGAGGAAGACGGTGAGGACGAGCAGCCGCGCGTGCGTATTCGGCTCCGCATAGGTGAAGTAAAGAAAAAACAGCGTCAGCCCGGCGATCAATCCCGCCTCGATGTCGCGGCACGGCGTCTTGCCGACGATATAGCGCGTACCGCGCCAGAACAGGACGATGGCGCTGCCGAGAAGGCAATTGGCCAGGACGATGCTGATGAATGAAGGTGCGATGTTGCGCAGGCTGAGACCGACGAAGCCGGCGGCGAGTAATCCATAACCCGTCGCAAAGCTGCCAACGACGGTGCGATGGCGCCGGTTGGACAGCGCGAGGGTTCCAAGGACCGTCGCGATCCCGAGAAGCAGCGCAGTGCTGATCGCGCTGAGCGTATGAATGTCGAGCTGCACGATGGCGGACAGGTTCGGTGGCTGAGGACCCCGGACGCGCGATTGCTAACCGATCGACAATCGCGTGCTTAACATACTATGTCGGTGAACTCGTAGCATTTGGTTAACGAGTCGGACCGCGGTTTTTCGGCGGTCAAGCGCGCAGCCGGCCGTGGCGTTCGAGCAGGCGGGTGCGCGACATCCAGACGAAACGGCACGGGTGCATCAGATGAGCATGGCGGAGCCCCGCCGGATTGAACGCCCACAGCAGCATCGCGACCAAGCAGGCTTCGCCAATCTCGTGCACCCAGGCGCCGGCCGAGTGTGGCGTTTCGATCACGGTGTCGAATCCGCAGCTGGCGAACGGCGCTTGCAACAGCCGGCCGTCAAAGCGCAGGCAGCCGCGCAAGGCGACGAAATCCGGCGTGTGTCCGGCGCGCGTCTCCGCCGCCAGCACGCGCAAGCTGTTGCGCGCGCACCGCGCGGCGGCGGTCGCCCAACGCAGCGTCACGCCGCCCGGCGGGATCGCCGGCACGTGCTCGTTCCAAAGGTGCAGATCGAGCAGCGGATCGCCGGCTCGGACCGACGTGCCGTCCGACAGCGTGAGTGCGCGCGGCGCGACGGCGGGTGCCATGCGCAGGATGCAGTCCGGCCTGGTGGTGAATTCGACGATGCCGTGCTGGCGCCGCAGGTAAGTGTCGAGCGCGAAGATCGAACGGCGCAGCCACCCGGTCCCGGCGCGAGAAGATGCCGCGCGGGCAGCGACGGAGCCGATGCTCAAGTCTTCGTTCATCCCGCCTCGATTGGCTGTTCGCGGCCGCGATCGGTCGGAATGTCGATCCGTATGGAACACCTCCGGTGCCGGCGGATCAATGCCTGCGGCAATCGGCCCTTCCGGTGCCACGCCGCCCGTGCGGCCGCCGGCGGGACATACCGGCGCGTTTAACCCCACGGTCATCGATCGCCGCCGCAACGGCTGTAAGGGCTCTTCGCCGGGCCAATGATCTAAATCAAGGCGCTTCCTGTTGTGCCCGGTAGGCTGCCGATTGCCCGCATTGGGCAGCGAGGAGACCGGCGATGAGCGAAGTTTGTGCAACTTCGGGTTCGATTTTCGGCCGTCTGGTGAGCCGTGCGCGCACCGGCCTGCGCGATTTGGCGGCGCGCCATGCGTTGCGCCAGGAACTGTTGGAGTGCGACCGCAGCGGCGTGCTCGACAGTGTCCTCGCGGATCTGCAAATCGATCGCGGCGAACTCGATCCCGTTATCAGCAACTATCCGCTGTCGAGCCGCCTCTTCGGCGGCATGGCCGCGCGGCTCGGCGTTGATCCGATGCACGACGGACCGCAGACGCAGCGTGCGATTCAACGCACCTGCGCGGTTTGCGCCCATCAGAGCGAGTGCCGGCATTGGCTCGATAGCGGTCGGACCGAGGGCTACGAGGAATTTTGCCCGAATTCCGATTATTGGCATGCGCTCAAGGAGCGCGTTCGCACCGCAGCGATGCAGCATTGAGCGCGAATTGATCACGGGACTTTGAGCCAAAGTCCCCGCGCGTCGTCTGGCGGAACCCGTCAGCCGGGTCTAGGATTTAATTCCGGTGACCGGTGTTGACGGAGGAACGTCATGGCGGAAACCATCCGTAATCCGATCGAATGGGGTATCGACCAGCTGCGCCACGCCGCGGCGGGGCTTGAGGCGGCGGGTCGTGCGCTCGAGCACGTTCCGGCGACCCTGCATTCGCCGCAGCCGATCGTGCGGCGCATCGGTCTTGCCGATCTGCGCGAAGCCTTGATCCGCGGCGCCGCCGATTTCGGCGCCTGCCGCAGCGACGTCATCTTCCTGTGCGCTTTCTATCCGTTGGCCGGCTTCGTCCTCGGTCGCATGGTGTTCGGTGCGCACATGCTGCCGTTGCTGTTCCCGCTCGTCGCTGGCTTCGCCTTGCTTGGCCCGCTGGCGGCCGTCGGCCTGTTGGAGATGAGCCGGCGTCGCGAGCGCGGCGAAGAGGTGACTTGGGCGACCGCCTTCCGGATCGTGTACGCGCCATCCTTCGCCGCCATCGTCATGCTCGGGGTGCTGTTGCTGGCGATCTTCCTGCTGTGGCTGGGCGCGGCGGCGGTGATCTACCGCGTCACGCTCGGACCGGCGTTGCCGGCATCGTTCGGCGTTTTCATTCATGAGGCCGTCGCCACCGAACGCGGTTGGGCGATGATTGGTGTCGGCATCGGCGTCGGATTTCTTTTCGCCGTGCTGGTGTCGACGATCAGCGTGGTGTCGTTCGCGCTGCTGCTCGATCGCGATGCGGGCATCGATGCCGCGATCGCCACATCGATCCGCGTCGTCACCCACAACCCGGCCGTCATGGCGGCGTGGGGCGCTGTGATCGCGGCGGGTTTGGTGATCGGCTCGCTGCCGTTGCTGCTCGGGCTGGTGGTGGTGTTTCCGATCCTCGGCCACGCCACGTGGCATCTCTATCGCAAGGCGGTGCGGCCGTAAGGAATCGGGGCGCGTCGCGGCCACAAATCCGGCCAATATATTAAATCGCGGCGGCACGGAGTGATCACACGTCCAGCGGGCGTGTGGCGCTCATTCTAAACCCATGGTGGAAATGTCGGGCTCGATGCCGTTTGCGGCGCCGAGCGTGCGAAGACGACTTTTCTATCTTGGCGTCGGGGCGCTCGGCACGCTGATCGTGCTCGGCGCACGGTTCGCGCTGGCAAGCCATGTTGATTTCTGCGGCTGGCGGGACGCCTGCTTCTACGAAACGTTGGCGCAGCAGCTGGCGCAGCACCACGGCTTCGTCGTGCCGTTTGTGTGGAATTACCAAGTCGGCGATATCGGCCTGCCGAACCCGGCCCTGGAATATTGGCGGCCGGGCATGAGCTTCATCCTTGCGCTGCCGGCGCTGTTCGGTGCTGGCGTGACCCTGCTGTCCGCGGCGGCGCTCGACACGTCGGCGACGCTCTTGCTGAGCCTATCCGCGGCGGTGCTCGCCTGGCGAACCCTGCGGGATCCGTTGGCGACGGTGCTCGCCTATCTTCTGTGCCTCTCGCTGGCGCCGTTGTGGTCCATGCCACTGACGCCGGATTCCGCGCTCTTCTATGCGGTCGCGGTGGCTTGGTTCCTGGTGCTGATCGCGCCCGAGCGCGCCGCGCTCGCGGTCGAGCTGTGCGGCGTGGCAATGGTCGGCATCGCCTATCTCATCCGCAATGACGCCATCCTTCTTGGCGTTCCGCTGGCCGCGATCCTGTTGTGGCGTCTGATCGCCGCACGCGGCACCGAACGGTTCCGCGACGAAGGCCGGCGCGCGGCCATTCTCTGTGTCGCCTTCGTCCTCGCGCTGCTGCCGACATGTCTGGTGATTTATATGGCGGGCGGACACGTGTTCAACGCGGCCACCGACCGCGTGATGTTCTTCAGCAACATGGACGATTTCCGCCGCTATGGCGGCGCCATCGACTTCGCCGCGTGGAGCAATGCCGGCGTGCAGGCGCTCGTCCGGCTGCGTCTGGCGGCGCTTGGCGCGACGTTGCGCGGCGTCCTCCTGCTATGCGGCCAGTTCGCGACCCTGTTGATGCTGGCCGGCGTTTGGTTCGTGACGACCCGCCGGCACCGCATCCACGGGGAGCCGCTCGTCGGTCCGGCCGTGTTCTTTGTCGTGCTCGTCGGCGTCTACGTCGTGGCGTTGCCGGTGATCGCCGACCATGCGGTGCCGCGCAGTGCGGCGGCGTTGCTGCCGGCCGGTGCCGTGCTGGCGGTGATTGCCGCGCGCGAGTTGACGGTGTCCGCGCGGGCGAGCGCCGCAATTGTCGGTGTGGCGGCGCTGCTCAGCACGATCCACGGCGTGGAGGTGGCGCATGGCCTCCTCGCTGAATTCCACGGCCTGCGCCAGCGCTATTTGGCTGAGGCGCGCGTGATTGAAAACGATGGGGCGAAGGGACCGATTGTCGCCATGGTTGCGGATCCGGCGCCGTTCACGGCGACCACGGGCATTCCGGCGGTGCCGCTGCCGAGCAATGGTGTTGCCGCCACGCAGCAGGCCATTGCCCGCTATGGCGTCACGGCGATCGTCGCCGACGAGTGGCACGGCGGTCTGACGCTCGCGACGGCAATGCACGCCACGACCGTCAACGCCGTGCCGGGAACCACCGACATCATCATTGAACTATCGAAAGCGCCCGCGGCCGGCGCTCAGAACGGCGCCAACGCGAGGCCGTAGACGACGGCGATCAGGATGGCGACGGCTTGCGATACCCAATCGCGGCTGGCGTAGACGATCGGATCGTCCAGCATGTAGCCGCGGCTTGTCGCCAGCCACAACCGGCAAAGCCAGAACAGCAGCAGCGGGATCATCGCCCACAGCCATTGCGGGTGGCTCCATTGGCCGGGATTACTTTCACTCTGGATGTAGAGGCCGAGCACCATGCTCGAAACGAAGCTGGCGCCGATGCCCATCATTTCGAGCATGAAGCGGTCGCCGGTTTGATAGCCGCGCCGGCGCAACTGACCTTTCGGCATCGCGATCATCTCGGCGTCGCGCTTGGTACAGGCCAGGCTGAGGAACAGGAAGCTCGAAAACATCATCAGCCAAAGCGAGACGGGATGGTCGCTGGCGATGCCGCCGCCGAACAGCCGAATGGAATAGAGCGCCGCCAAGCCAAAAATATCGACCAGCGGCTTCTCCTTGAGCTTCAGCGAGTAAAGCAGCGCGAGCAGGGCATAGATGCCGACCGTTAGCGCGGCAGCGCCGCCGCAGCGCAGCGCCATCAGGCCGCCGGCGGCGACCAGCAGCGGCGCCGCGATCACGCCGTAGATCACCGGCAAATCGCCGCTGGCGAACGGCCGGTTTCGCTTGCGCGGATGGCGGCGGTCGGCGGTCAAATCCGTCAGATCGTTGACCAGATAGATGCCCGACGCGGCGCAACAGAACGCCGCGAACATGTCGAGCGCCGCCAGCCAGCCGCTTCCATCGGTCAGCGCGCCGGCCGCAAGCAGGGGCACGAAAACCAGCAGGTTCTTTGACCATTGATGTGGCCGTAGCGCGCGAACGAAACTCGCGATCCGCGAACGCACGGTTCCAATCCGCGCTTCGACCGTTGTCCGGCTGCGTACGGCGTGGACGATCGCGTGGCGCGCGTTGGCGAAAACGGCGCCGCCGGCCTTGTGCCAGATCGCGAGGTCGCTGTCGTCGCTGCCGACATAGCAGAACCGGCGCTCGCCGAAGAGCGCGCAAAGCCGCGCCGCCTTGGCGTGGCCGCGCAAATTTTCGCGGCCGTCGGACGCGACCACCTCGTCGAACAGGCCAAGATGTTCACTGATCGCTTCGGCAACCCGGCGATCGGCCGCCGTCGCCAGCACGAGCCGGCGGCCTTGGGCGCGCTGTTGGCGCAGGTAATCGACCACTGCCGGATCGTAAGGCAGCGTCGCGACGTCGAGCGGCACCGCGCTGGCGAGTTCTTGTTTCAGCCGGGCGATGCCCTGCCGTTTCCATCCCGGCAGCCGTCGCAACAGACTCCAGTGCGTGGCGGCGAACAGCAGATGCTCGTGGAGAACGTCCGTGCGGACCAACGTGCCGTCGAGGTCAACGCAAAGCGGCAGACTTCGCCACGGGTCGCCGTGTTCCGGCTGTGCAATCGGGATTTCGTGCTGGAATCTTTTCTTGCCGGCAATCGCGGCATCTCGGAAGTCGAGCGACGAGGCACGCATTGTTTCGTACCGAGCGTGACAGACCTCAACCTCGCGGCAAAGCGGCCGGTCGCCGACTACGCTCGTCGGTTTGAAGCACGGCGCAAAGTGACAAAATTGTTTCGTTGTGGTTCCGGCGTGACAAATCCGTAAACGTCACTGCCGTGTGGCGAGCACATGGCGGAAACAAGGCGCGCTGTCGCCTGCCGTCACATTCGCGGATCTTGGCATACGCGACGATGCAAGTCACAGCAATCCGAGATTTTTGAAGCTGGCGTGCCGGCCGCGGCCGATCACCACGTGATCGTGCAGCGCGACGCCGACCGCGCCGACCGCCTTGGCGACGGCGCGCGTCATCTCGACGTCGCCCGCTGACGGCGTCGGATCGCCCGAGGGATGGTTATGCACCATGATGATCGCCGACGCGCCGAGCTCGAGCGCGCGTTTGACCACTTCGCGCGGGTAAACCGGCACGTGATCGACCGTGCCGCGCTGTTGCCGCTCGTCGGCGATCAGCGCGTTCTTACGGTCGAGAAACAGCAGCCGAAACTCCTCGGTCTCGGCGAAGCCGGCGGCCGTGTTGCAATACTCGACCAGCTTGTCCCACGAGCCGATCACCGGCCGTGCGGTGATCTCGCCGCGCGCCAGACGCGCCGCGGCCGCCCGCACCGCAAGGAGGTGCGCTGCGGCCGCATCACCCATGCCCGGCACCGCGGCCAGCGCATCGCGCGACGCGCCGAGTACGCCGGCGATGCCGCCGAACCGCTTCAGCAGCGCCTTGGCGAGCGGCTTCGTATCGCCGCGCGCATTGGCGGCGGTGAGCAGGAATTCGAGCAGCTCGTAATCGGCCAGGGCGTCGGCGCCGGTTTCGAGCAGCCGCGCCCGCAACCGCGCGCGGTGGCCATGGAAATGCGGCTGCGGTTTCGGCGGCTCCCCCATGCGGCGCAAGGCTAGCGAAAAGCCCCATACGGCACCAGAAGCGCACCCACGCCCTCACCATCCACTTTGCCCACTTAAACCAGCGATTCGTCGGGATTGCACGGGCTTGCGCCTGGGACCAAGGCACGGCATCCTGACATAACTTTAATCAGCACGCTGGGCTGTCGGTGTGCCACCAAGGGGAGGGAAGATAATGAAATCATTCCGTAAAACCACGCCGACGCGGCGCACCGTTCTCGCGGCCGGCGGCGCATTGGCGGCAACCGCGGCCCTGCCGCGGATCGGTTTCGCCGAAGACCGGCCGGCGATGGGGACTTGGCCGGCAGGTTCGTCGGGCTCGTCGGTGTTCATCGGCATCACGGTGCCGCGCACCGGCACCTATGCCGCGCAGGGCGAGGACGAACTCAAGGGCTACGAGCTCGCGGTCGAGCACATCAACAGCGGCCATCCTTTGATCAAGGCGATGTCGCCGAAGACGAAGAAGGGCGTGCTCGGCAAGGAAGTGAAATACGGCGTCGCGGATTCCGCGGCCAACCCGAACACCGCATCGCAGGAGCAGTCGCGCTTCATCAGCGAGAACAAGGCGGTGCTGATCACCGGTTCGACGTCGAGCGCGGTGGCGGTGGCGCTCAATCACTTCGCGCAGCGCGAAAAAGTGCTCTATGTCGCCGGCATTTCCGGCTCGAACGACACCACCGGCAAGGACTGCGTGCGTTACGGCTTCCGCCAGGATTTCTATGGCCAGACGGCGGCCGCGGCGATCGGTCCGGTGCTGCTCAAAGCCTACGGCAAGAACCGCAAGGCCGCGTACATGACTCCGGACTATACCTACGGCCACACCGTCACCAAGTCGATGAGCGACTATCTGAGCCAGCATGGCGGCTGGACGATGGTGACGAACCAGGTGTCGCCGCTCGGCGCGCCGGATTTCAGCAACTATTTGACCAATATCGCCAACTCCGGGGCGGAATTCCTGATCAACGTCAATTGGGGCCACGACGCGGTGCTGTCGACGCAGCAGGCGAAGCAGTTCGGCATCCTGCCGAAGATGAAGCTCGTGATCCCCTACCAGATCCCGTTCTTCGCCAAGGAAGTCGGGCCGGAAATCACCCAGGGCGTCTATGCCGCCACCGATTTCTGGTGGACGCTCGAGGACAAATATCCGCTGGCGAAGATGTTCGTCGAAACGTTCCAGAAGAAGTACGGCTATCGGCCGGAGTGGGGCGCCGAGAACGCCTATATGGAATTCGCCTTGTGGGCCAACGCGGTCGAATATGCCGGCACGTTCTATCCGCCCGACGTGATCAAGTCGTACGAGGCGGGCCGCAAGATCAACTCGATCGTCGGCGAAGTCTATTGGCGCGCCGCCGATCACCAGCTGGTGCGGCCGGTCATCATCGTCCGCGGCAAGACGCCGAAGGAGATGAAGAACCCCGAGGACTTCTGGCAGGTCACCGAGGTCGTTCCGGGTCTGCCGCTCATGCAGGCGCCGGATGCGTTCGGTTGCCAACTCGGGCCGTATACCTGAGCCGGTGAGGCGTTTGGCACGCGGGCGGCGCACGCCGCCCGCGGCGCCGGACGCGCGGTCGTTTCAGGCCGCTTTCACGTGAGCTCGCGGATTCGTACCATCGGCTTCTATGGTCACCTGGCCTAACTTCGTCTCGCAGCTGTTCAACGGCTTGGCGCTCGGCGCGCTGCTGGCGCTCATCAGCTCGGGCCTGACGATCATTTACGGTACGCTCGGCGTGCTGAACTTGGCGCACGGCGCCATGTTCATGCTCGGCGGTTATGCCGGCTATGTCGCCTATGAGGCGACCGGCTCGTTCGCCATTGCGGTCGTCGCCGGCTCGCTGTTCCTGGTCGTCGTCGGCGTGCTGATGGAACGGGTGATCATCCGCTATTTCTACAGCCGGCCGGCGGAAGACCAGATCCTGGTCACCTTCGGCATCGGCATTTGCCTTGTCGAGGCCATCCGGCTGTTCTTCGGCAGCCTGTCCAAATCGGTGCCGCCGCCGGACTGGGCCGCCGGCATCACCTCGCTTGGATTCATGTTCTATCCGACCTACCGGCTGGTCGTCGTCGGCATCATCGCCGTGGCGCTGTTGGCGCTGTTCCTGGTGCTGTTCCGCACGCGGATCGGATTGATCGTGCGCGCCGGCATCGAGGATTCGGCGATGGTCGATGCGCTCGGCATCGACGTCGATCGCGTCTTCATGATCGTGTTCGGCATCGGCGCGATGGCGGCCGGCTTTGCCGGCATCGTCAACGCGCCGGTGGTGTCGCTGACGCCCGACATGGGCGACGCGATCCTCGTCGAAACCTTCGTCGTCGTCGTTATCGGCGGCGTCGGCTCGTTCACCGGCGCGATCCTCGGCGGACTGATCTCCGGCGAAATCCTCAGCCTGACCTCGATGGTGGACCCAAGCTATTCGGGCGTCATGCTGTTCGTGGTGATGACGCTGGTGCTGATGCTGCGGCCGCAAGGATTGCTCGGCACGCGGGGCCGCACGTGAAATACACCGGCTTGACGACCGGCCGCCGCCCGCTTCTGGTCGAGATATTGACGGCACTCGGCCTTGTCGCCGCGCCGTTTGTGCTCGGGCCGCTCAATTACGCGCCGGGCACGGCCAATCAGATCCTGATCTGGGGGCTGTTCGGCATCGGCTTCGATCTGCTGTTCGGCTACACCGGTCTGCTGTCGTTCGGCCAATCGGCGTTCTACGGCACCGGCGGCTTCGTCGCCGCCTATCTCCTGACGCGCGTGGGCATGTCCAACGTCGTGCTGGCGCTGATCATCGGCATGGTCGCCGCGGCCATCGTCGGCTATGGCGTGGGCCTGATCGCGCTCAGGCGCACCGGCATCTATCTCGCCATGATCACGGTGGCGATCGCCGAGACCTTCTATTTTCTCGAAAATTCGCCCTTGTCGGCCTGGACCGGCGGCGAAAACGGGTTGCCCGGCGTGCCGACGCCGCGCTTCGACCTATTCGGCTTCCATTACCGCGTCGGCACCGATTGGTCGATGTACGGCTTCCTCGCCGTCTGCTATTTCGTCGGCATCGTCATCGCGCTGCGCATCGTGCGCTCGCCGGTCGGCGCGATCCTCAGCGCCATCCGCGAAAACCCGCTGCGCGCCGCAGCCGTCGGCCACAACGTCCACGGCTACAAGCTGACCGCTTTCGTCATCGCGGCCGCCTATGCCGGCGTTGCTGGTGGCTTGCTCGGCGTGTTGCAGGCGTTCATGCCGCCCGAGGCCTTCACCTTCGACACATCGGGCCAGCTCATCATGCAGACGGTGATCGGCGGCACCGGCACGCTGTTCGGCCCGTTGGTGGGCGCGGCGGTGTGGCTGTCGCTGCGCGATTTCCTCCAGCAATCGCTCAATCTCGGCGCGGCGTGGAAGCTGGTGCTTGGCCTGATCTTCGTCTTGTTGGTGTGCTTCCTGCGGCGCGGCCTGATCGGCGGCCTGCGCGATCTGGTCGGCTGGCTTGCCACGCGCCGCCGCGCCGCCGAGGACGAAAGCGCGACGCCGATTTCGGCGACCGGCGCCGTCGTCGCCACCGTCGGCCCATCGCGCCGCAAGGACGAGACGCCGTTTTCGGGGCCGGTGCTCGAGGCGCGCGGTGTCACCAAGTCGTTCGGCGGCCTGGTCGCGAACCGTGATATCCAATTCTCGGTCAATCAGGGCGAGTTGCGCGGCGTCATCGGACCCAACGGCGCCGGCAAGAGCACGTTCTTCAAGATGCTGACCGGCGAACTGCCGCCGACGTCGGGACACATCATCTTTCACGGCCGCGACATCACCGGCATGGACATCGCCTCGGTCTGCCAGCTCGGGCTGACCAAGAGCTACCAGGTCAACCAGCTGTTCAACCGGCTGACCGTGCGCGCCAACGTGGTGATTGCGGCCCTGGCCGAACGCCGCGGCCGTTTCTCGCTCGATTTCCTGCGGCGGATCGAACGCGTGCCGGGCCTCGACACCCAGGTCGAAGGCACGCTGGCGCTGGTCGGTCTGGCGGCGCGCGCCGATGTGCCGGTCTCCGATCTGGCTTACGGCGAGAAGCGGCGGCTCGAGATTGGTCTCGCGCTGGCGTCGTCGCCGTCGTTGCTGCTGCTTGACGAGCCTCTGGCGGGCATGAGCCCGCGCGAACGCGCCGAGACCGTGACGCTGCTGAAGAATATCCGTCGCGGCCGGACGCTGGTGGTCGTCGATCACGACATGGACGCGATTTTCGAGCTTGCCGAGCGCATCACCGTGTTGCACGAGGGCGCGGTGCTGGCGGAAGGCACGCCGGCGGAGATCCAACGCAACAAATTCGTCCAGGAAGCCTATCTCGGCGGTGTGGCGGCATGAGCGCGCTGCTCGAAGTCGAAAAGCTCAACAGCTATTACGGCGACAGCCACATCCTGTTCGACATTTCGCTCGAAGTCGCCAAGAACGAGGTGGTCGCGCTGCTTGGCCGCAACGGCGCCGGCAAGAGCACGACGCTCAAAAGCCTGATCGGCATGGTGCGGCCGCGCGCCGGCCGCATCGTCTTCGACGGCGTGCCGATCCACGGCCTGAAGTCGCATGCCATCGCGGTGCACGGCCTGCAATTGGTGCCCGAGGAGCGCCGCATCTTCGGCACGTTGTCGGTCGAGGAGAATCTCGTCCTGGCGGGCATGACGGCGAAATCGCGCTGGCCGCTGGACCGCATTTGGGAAGTCTTTCCCCGGCTGCGCGAACGCCGCCGCAGCCGCGGCACAGACCTGTCCGGCGGCGAGCAGCAGATGCTGGCGATCGCGCGCGCCTTGGTGCGCGATCCCAAGATCATTTTGCTCGACGAGCCGTTCGAGGGCCTGGCGCCGATCATCGTGCGCGATCTGCTGGCGACCTGCCGCACGCTGGCCGAAGCCGGGCAGACGCTGGTGATCGTCGAACAGAACGTCACCGCCGCGATGACGCTCGCCGATCGCGTCTACATCATCAACAACGGCCACATGGTCGAGGCGATGAGCGCGCAAGCGGTGCGCGAGCATCCGGAAGTGCTGCATCGCCATCTCGGCGTCTGATCGCGATCGCGCGCCCGCCGCCGGCGACATGCAACGGCGCGACAGAGCTGCGGCGGCAGTTGACGGTGCGGGGGTGGAGGTCATGACGCGGATCGCGGTTCGCTGGTGCCATGCAGTTGCGCTGGTGATCACATTCCTCGCCGTTGCCGGTTCGTCTCGAGCCCAAAGTCGCAATGACGATTGGGCGCGTTGCTATGGCGTCGATGCAGATGCCGCCATCGTCGGTTGCAGCGCAATTTTGTCGGCTGGCCAAGGAGCGTCCGTCGAGCTCGCCGTCGCCGCGCTCAATCGTGCAATTGCGTACGATGCCAAAGGCGCGATCGACAGGGCCATCGCGGATTACAGCCTGGCGATACGTCTCCAGCCGGATTTCGGCAAGGCTCTCGATCGCCGTGGCCTGGACTATACGCGGCAGGCCAAATACGACAGTGCGATCGCCGATTTCAGCGCCGCGGTCAAGCTCGCACCGAACGACCAGACGGCGTTCAATGCCCGCGGCGTGGCCTATTCTGACAAGCGCGAGTATCGCCGTGCGATCGCGGACTTCACGGTCGCGATCCGGCTCAACCCGGGCGACATACAAGCTCTCATCAACCGCGGCCATAGCCATGTTGACGTAGGCGATTACGACGATGCCGTCGCCGACTACGGCGCAGCCATTCGTCTCGATCCCAACAATGCCGCGGCCTTCAATTATCGCGGCGTTGCCTACAATCGAAGCGGCGACCACGATCGCGCGATCGCGGATTACAGCGCGGCGATCCGGTTGCGTCCGGATTACGCCGTCGCATTTGCCGACCGCGGCAACGCGTACCGCGACAAGCACGAATACGCACCTGCCATCGCTGATTATGACGAGGCGATCCGGCTTGATCCGTCCTATGCCGACGCGTTTGGTGGCCGCGGCTTCGTCTACATGCAAACCGGCCAGGTCGATCGTGCACGCGACGATCTCAAAGCGGCGCTGCGATTGAATCCGAATCTTGCCGAAGCTCACTTTGGCCTCAGCGTCATCGCCTTTACCCAGCGCGATTACCCAACGGCAATCGGCGAGATCGACGTGATGATGAAATTGACGCCCGGCAATTTGAATGTTCTTTATGCCCGAGGCCTCTATGAGTTGTTCGACGGCAAATATCAGACGTCGGTGACCGACTTCGCCGTGGCGAATTGGTACGCGCTCAACGGGAGCGTCGTGCCGGTTCCGCTGTCGCTGGGGCTAGTGCTGGCGGTGGTCGGCGCGGCCGCCGCGGCCAGGCCGCGTTCATACTGGCCGGGGGCCGTCCGCGCTTTGATCCGCCATATTGCCGACGTCACGCGGCTGACGGCCCTGCGATGGAGGCGGCTCGCCGTCAACGCTGCGATCCCGTTCGTTCTCTCGGTCGGTGCCGCGGTTGGGGCAACGCTGATCGATCGTCTCTGGTATTCGCTCTGGCTGCGGGTCGGCGTGCCGACACTGCTCATCCCGACGTCCGGATCGGCAATCGTGCTCGGTCTATGCTTGCAGGTCTTTGCCGTGCGCGCTCACCAGATCGCCGGCGAGGCCCAAGCCGAAACCGGCTTCTGGATCGCTTATGGGCGCTTCAACGCTTACGCCGTCAGTTTGTTCGCAACCGGATACGCGGGCGCCGCCGCCGCCCTGTATATTCTTACGTTCTACAGTCAAACGTTGTTGCAGCGTCACCTGCTGAACGTTCCGGTGTTTTGGCTGGCGTTCAGCCTGATTGCGCTTGTTGGTGTGCTCGCCCTGGGATTAGTCGCCCGCTGCTCGTTGATGCTGCCGGCGGCGGCGCTTGGTCATCCGCTTTCGCCGCGGCGGGCATGGCAGATGCAGCGCGGCTCGACCTCGCAGTTGAGCTTGGTCGTCAGCCTCAGCGCCGTCTTCGGCGCCGGGTTGAGCGGCTTGCTCGGGCAGGCGCTCGCGCGGGTTCCGCCGAGCGCTCTCCCGCCGTGGCCGCGCAATCTCGCGGCGATCGTCGCGGCGCAATTCTCCCTCTATTTGGCGGTCGCGTTGGTCGCTGTAACCCTATCGCTGTTCTACCGCGAGCGGCTGGCGGCAACGCGCATCGAAGCGGCCGCGCTGCAGGGCGACGCTTCCGCCGGACCGCTGGCCGACGAGGCGTGAATACGTAGGTGGAGAGCGGTCGCGCCGCTGCCGGCGGTCCATTCACCTCTTGGCAACCATACGCGCCTAGCATTGACTCATGCTTGAGCTCAAGGCGCCGATGCTGCAGCGCCTTTATGGCGATTGGGAAGCGCGCCGTCGCGGCCGCGAGTTTCCGTCGCGTGCCGATTTCGATCCGTGCGATCTGGGCTATGCGCTCGGTTACCTTTCGCTGATCGACGTATTCCAGAATCCGCTGCGGTTCCGCTTCCGTCTCCAGGGCACCGCTGTCGTCGACCGCGTCGGCCGCGACAATACCGGCAAGTTCATCGACGAGATGACAGATCGGCGGCACAGCGCGATGGCGACCGAGCATTTCAGCGAAGTGCTGAAGACCCGCCGGCCGGTGGTCAAGGCTCGGCGCGCCTACGTCACCGACGTGCGCGTCTGGAACTGCGAGATCCTGGTGGTGCCGCTGTCGACCAACGGCGCCGACATCGACATGATGATCAGCTGCATCGCGTGGGACGAAGTGTCGCCGGCGTACGCCGAGCGCACATCCGCCGAAGCGCGATCCTGACGGCGCCCGTCGGGCCGCTCGCTGATGAGATTTGATCAGGGAAATTTCGGAAACGCCCAGTTACAGGCAACGCCGGCGTTGTTGTACTGCTCGTCGAGGTCGATGGGATAGTTGAAATAATCCATCATGTTCACCCACTTGCCATCGTCCTCTTTGTAGACATAGAGGTCGACGCTCGTGTCGTTGGCACGCAGCCGATCGCAGTCTTTCGCCGCAACGGCCCATAGCAGGATGCCGCTGCCGGCGCAAAGCTTCTGGCGATAGCTGACATAACGCGCGCCATCGTTGCCGCTGAAAATATGGACGCTGTCGAGATCGAGGCAGACGTCGCTGCTGCCCCACCAGCGTTCGGCGTGTGCCGCCGATGGCTGGCCAATCGCCGCCAGCAGGAAAACCACGGCAAATACGTTTTTCATTGAAAGCCAAGAACGCATCGCTTCCCCCGCCGCGATGAGTGCCGACCGAAAGTCTATGACACGTACGGCGGCTTGTGCCAGCCCTTGGGCGAGAGGGTGAAGATTTCGCAGCCGGTGGATGTGACGCCGACCGTGTGCTCGAACTGCGCCGACAGCGATTTGTCCTTGGTCACGGCGGTCCAGCCGTCGTTCAGAATTTTCACTTCGTAACGGCCGGCGTTGATCATCGGCTCGACGGTGAAGAACATGCCTTCGCGCAGCGCCAGGCCTTCGCCCGCCCGGCCGAAATGCAGGATCGACGGCGCATCGTGGAAGATCCGGCCGACGCCGTGGCCGCAGAAATCGCGCACCACCGAAAAGCGGAAGGATTCGGCATAGGACTGGATGGCGTGACCGATGTCGCCCAGCGTCGCGCCGGGCTTCACCGTGGCGATGCCGCGCATCATCGCCTCGTAGGTGACGTCGACCAGCTTCGCCGCCTTGACGCTGATCTTGTCGCCGACCAGGAACATGCGGCTGGTGTCGCCGTACCAGCCGTCGACGATCGGCGTCACGTCGATGTTGAGGATGTCGCCGTCCTCGAGCACGCGGTCGCCCGGGATGCCGTGGCAGACGACATGATTGACCGACGTGCAGATCGAGCGCGGAAACTCGCGATAGCCGAGCGGCCCCGATTTCGCGCCGTGATCGCGCGTGAAACCCTCGCACAGCCGGTCGAGCTCGCCGGTGGTCACCCCGGGTTTGACGTAGGGCGTGATGTAATCGAGGAGTTCCGCCGCCAGCCGTCCGGCCTTGCGCATAGCGGCGAAATCGTCCGGTCCGTGCAGGCGGATGCGGCGCTCGCCGGGCTCGGGATCGCGCAGGGCAGGGGACAGTTGGTCGTTCATCACGCCGCAATAGGTAGTCGCTTTGCGACCCGCTCGCAAGGCGATGGCGCCGCCGGTATCATCCGCCGATGACCGCGATGCGCGGCCTCGGCCGCGGGATTTCCAGCGCGCTCGGCGCGGCGGCGCTGTTCGGCGCGAGCACGCCGCTGGCCAAAGCCTTGCTCGGCGCCGTCAGCCCGTGGCTGCTCGCCGGCTTGCTGTACCTCGCCTCGGGCATCGGCCTGACGGTGGTGCTGGGTTGGCAGCGCTGGCGCGGCGCCGCGCAAGGCGCGCCGCTGCGCGCGGCCGATCTGCCGTGGCTCTTTGCGACGATCTTTGCGGGCGGCGTCTGCGGTCCGGTGCTGCTGATGCTCGGCCTCGCCGAAACCCACGCCGCGACGGCGGCGCTGCTGCTCAATCTCGAAAGCGTTTTCGCGCTGGCGATCGCCTGGCTGGTCTTCCACGAGTACGTCGATTTGCGGATCGGCCTCGGTGCGGCGGCGGTGGTCGCCGGCGGCGTAGTGCTGTCGTGGAACGGCCACGCCGACTTCGATTGGGACAATTTGTGGATCGTCACCGCGTGCTTCGCCTGGTCGATCGACGACAATCTGACGCGCAAGATTTCCGGCGTCGATCCGATCCGGCTGACCGCGATCAAGGGCTTGGTGGCTGGCGCGGTCAACGTCGGCTTCGCGCTGGCGATCGGCGGTCGTTTTCCGCCGCTGCCGGCGATTGCCGGCGCTGGCATCGTCGGCTTTTTCGGTTACGGCGTGAGCTTGTGTCTGTTCGTCGTCGCGCTGCGCGAGCTCGGCGCAGCGCGCACCATGGCCTATTTCTCGGTCGCGCCATTCGTCGGCGCGGCGGTGGCGGTCGTCGGCTTTGGCGACCCGCTGACCGCGACGTTTCTCGTCGCCGCCGTGTTGATGGCGGTCGGCGTCGTGCTGCATCTCACCGAGCAGCACCACCACGAGCACGTTCACGAGCCGATGGAGCACGAGCACTGGCATTGGCACGACGAGCATCATCAACATGCGCACGCGCCGGACGATCCGCCGGGCGAGCCGCATAGCCATCGTCACGCTCATGCGCGGCTGGTGCACAGCCATCCGCATTATCCCGACATCCATCACCGGCATCGGCACGGATGATGCCGGCGGCCACGGGTCGGAGCCGATTGCTCCGGTGCGCGATTGGCGCTAAGGGAAACGCATGAGCGATACCGCCGCGCCGGGCAGGATCTACACCGCCTGCGTTCTCGTCATCGGCAACGAAATCCTGTCCGGCCGCACCCAGGACACCAATCTTGCCTATATCGCCCAGGGCTTGGCGCAGGTCGGCGTCGTGCTCAGGGAGGCGCGGGTCATTCCCGACGTCTGCGACACCATCGCCGCGACGGTGAACGAGCTGCGCGCCAAGTACGATTACGTGTTCACGACCGGCGGCATCGGTCCGACGCACGACGACATCACCGCCGATTGCGTCGCCAAGGCGTTCGGCGTGAAGAACGTGCTCAATCCCGAAGCGCTCGCCATCTTCCAGGCGGTGTTCAAGCCCGAGGATCTGAACGAAGCGCGGCTACGCATGTGCCACACCCCCGAGGGCGCGGTGCTGATTCCCAATCCGGTGTCGCGCGCGCCGGGCTTCCGCAAGGAAAACGTCTATGTCATGGCCGGCATCCCGCGCGTGATGCAGGCGATGTTCGACGGCGTCAAGCCGACCCTCAAAGGCGGTCCGCCGGTGCTGTCGCGGACCGTCGGCTGCGACTTGCCGGAAGGGACGGTCGCGCAGGGGCTGGCCGCCATCCAGGAGCGCTATCGTGATCTCGATATCGGCTCCTATCCGGCGTTCCGCCGCGGCGGCGGCTTTTGGGTGAGCCTCGTGCTGCGTGGCCGCGATGCGGCCCAGCTCGATCAGGCGGCGAACGAGGTCGCGGCGATGGTCAAAGGCTTAGGCGGCAATCCCGCCCTCGAATAGGCCCGATTCGGGCTGTTAGGATGCCTCGGCCGAGGCAGTGCCCGCGTGGCGGAACGGTAGACGCAACGGACTTAAAATCCGTGCCGGGAAACCGGAGTGCTGGTTCAAATCCAGCCGCGGGCACCAAGCTG
>JAGWIH010000240.1 GCA_028866355.1 Alphaproteobacteria bacterium | reverse complement strand
TTCAACCGGGCGCGCAGCGACATCGCACACCGGCATCGCGGCTTCGAAGCGCCGCTCAAAGCGGTGGACGCGGTGGCGGCGGCGATGATGCGCTTCGACGACGGCCTCAAGCGCGAACAGACGCTGTTCGCCGAACTGCTGCGCGGTCCGCAATTCGGCACGCTGCGGCACGTCTTCTTCGCCGAGCGCGAAGCCACAAAGATTCCCGATTTGCCGGCCGACCTGCCGAAGCGCGACATCGGCCAGGCGGCGGTGATCGGCGCCGGTACGATGGGCGGCGGCATCGCTTTGTGCTTCGCCGACGCCGGCATTCCCGTGACGCTGATCGATAGCGACCGCGTTGCGCTCGAACGCGGCCTCGGCACGCTACGTAAAAATTTCGAAGCCAGCGCACGCCGGCGCAATCTGTCGGCAGCCGAGCTCGACAGGCGTCTGGCGATGATCAAGCCCTCGCTGCGGCTGGCCGACGCTGCCACGGCCGACATCGTTATCGAGGCAGTGTTCGAGGATCTGGCGCTCAAGCAAAGCATCTTCGGCAAGCTCGACGCCGTCGTGAAGCCGGGCGCGATCCTTGCCAGCAACACCTCGTACCAGGACATCGACGTCATCGCCGCGTCGACCAAACGGCCGGCCGATGTGCTCGGCCTGCATTTCTTCAGTCCGGCGCATGTCATGCGGCTGGTTGAGGTGGTGCGCGCCAACGCCACGGCGCCCGCCGTGCTCGCCGCGTCAGTGGCGCTGGTGCGCAAGCTGCGCAAGCTGCCGGTGATCGTTGGCACGGCGCCGGGCTTCGTCGGCAATCGCATGCTGTTCGAACGCTCGCGCGAAGCCGAGCGGCTGCTGCGCGACGGCGCGCTGCCGCGTGATGTCGATCAGGCGATGATCGAGTTCGGCTTTCCAATGGGGCCGTTTGCTGCCGCCGATCTCGCCGGACTCGACATATCGTGGAGCATCCGCAAGGCGCATGGCGTTTCGTTTCCGATCGCCGACGCGCTGTGCGAAGCCGGCCGCTTCGGCCAGAAGACCGGCAAGGGCTATTACCGCTATGAGGCCGGCAGCCGCGAAGGTCTGGCCGATCCCGAAACCGACCGCATTGTCGCCGAGGTACGCCAAAAGCTTGGCATCACGCCGAAGCCGATCGCCGCGGGCGTCATCGTCGAGCGACTGATCTATCCGATGGTCAATCAGGCGGCGCGTTTGCTCGAAGATGGCGTGGCGCTGCGCCCCGGCGACATCGATCTGATCTGGATCAACGGCTACGGCTTTCCGGCATGGCGCGGCGGACCGATGTTCTATGCCGACCAGATCGGCCTCGCCAATGTGCGCGACCGCCTCACGCATCTGGCGCATGAGCTCGGCGAGAAGGCGCTGGTGCCGGCGCCGCTGATCGAGCGCCGCGTCACCGAAGGCCGCGGGTTTTATTCCTAGGGTCGCCTACCTGCCCTTATAAGCCACGCGCCACAGCGTGCCCGAGCCGTCGTCGCTGAAGATGAGCGCGCCATCGGCCGCAACGGTGACGCCGACCGGCCGGCCCCAGACCGTGCCGTTGGGCAGCAGGAAGCCGGTGACGAAATCGTCGTATCCGCCGGTCGGCGCGCCGTTCTTCATGCGCACGCGCACGATCTTGTAGCCGGTGCGGACGCTGCGATTCCACGAGCCGTGCAGTGCGACAAAGACATCGCCTTTGTAGTTCGCCGGGAATTGCGCGCCTTCGTAGACGGCGAGACCGAGCGGCGCCGAATGCGGCTGGATCAAAAGATCGGGCGTCAGCACGCTGCCCGCGAGTTCGGGATGGGTATCCTTACCATGCTCCGGATCGGGATGGGCGCCGATGTAGTACCACGGCCAGCCGTAGAAGCCGTGCGGCGTGACGCGCGTCAGATAATCGGGCGGTAGATCGTCGCCGAGCCCGTCGCGCTCGTTGACCGTGGCAAGCAAGCTGTCGCCATCGAAGCGGATATCGACGGCGTTGCGCAGGCCCGAGGCGTACACGGCCTTGTGGCTGCCGTCGGGATCGAATTCGAGAATGTCGGCGCGATCAGTTTCGAGCCCCATGCCGGCTTCGGCGTCGTTGCTGGCCGAACCGACGCTGACCAGCAGATGCTTGCCGTCGGGCGTGAAGGCGAGCGAACGCGTCCAATGGCCGCCGGCCGGCAGATTGCGGATCACGGTTTCTGGCGGGCCGCTCGCGTGCAGATCGCCGTTGCGATAGGGAAACCGCACCACCGATTCCTCGTTGGCGACATAGACCCAGTGCGGATCAGGACCGGGCGGATAAAAGGCGATGCCGAACGGACGAAAGAGACCGGCGGCGAAGACCTCGTGTTGCGCGGCCTGCGCCGCGCCGGCCGGCGCGCGCACGACGGTAATGCGATCGGCGGCGCTTTCGGCGACGAAGATGTCGCCGTTGGGCGCGGTGCGCAGGAGGCGCGGCCGTGTCAGACCGCCGAGGAATTCGCTGACGATGAAGCCCGGCGGCGCGGCGAGCGCGGCATCGAGCGGCCGCTTGACGAGATGCGGCGGGTTGGCTACCGGCGAGGTCGCATAGGGCGCCGGCAGGTTGGCGGAAATCCGATGCGCGGTGCCGGGCTTGTCCGCCTGCGCCGATGCCGGGCTGGCGAGCAGCGCGGCGGTGACGAGAGCGAGCGTGAACCGGCCAAATTTCAAATCTTGAAGGCCTCGAAGGTTTCGGGCGCGAACAGCTCTTCCGGCGCCAGTCGCCGTTGCGACAAGCCTTGCTCGTGGTGATAGCGCAGGAAAGTGTCCAGTGTGTGGCGATTGGCGGCGAGCCCGTAAGGCCACCATTCCTTGCCCATGACGCGCTTGGTCTCTTCGAGATGCGCGCTTTGCCACGGCAGCATGGTTTTTTGCGACGCGATCATCTCGAGATCGGCATAGGTACGGCGCTGCGCCTCGACAAAGGCCTTCATCAGCGACACCGCAATCCAGCGATTGGCTTCGTAGAGATCGCGGCGCAGCGCGACGACGTGCATGATCGGAAAAATCTTGGTCTTGCGGAAATAGGCCTGCTCGACCTCGACGTAATTCGGGAACAGGCGCTTCACCTTGTCGGGCTCGCTGGTGAGCGTCGAGGGCAAACGCGGCGCGTAGATCGCATCGAGCTCGCCGTCCGCGATCATACGCGACAGCGTCCGCGTCGGTCCGATCGCCTGGAGCTTGAACTTCGCCGGCAGGTTGAGCTTGAGTTTTTCCTCGCGGCCGGGTTCTTCCTCGCCCCCAGTGAAATAGGTCGGGCTGGCGCAATCGACGCCGTATTCGTCCTGCAGGATGCCCTTCATCCAGACGATGGCGGTAAGCTGATATTCGGGATTGCCGACGCGCTTGCCGGCGAGATCCTTGGGCTCGCGGATGCCGCTTTTGGCCGAAACGACGAAACACGAATGGCGGAACATGCGCGACGGAAACACCGGAATGGCAACGAAGTCCTTGCGCTCCTTCATCAGCGAGACGCAATAGGACGACAGTGACATTTCGGCGGCGTCGAACTCGCGGTGGCGCAGCATGCGCCAGAAGGTTTCCTCGACGACCAGGGGCAGGACGTCGAGATCGATGCCTTCGGCCTTGACCGTGCCGTCGCTGAGCGCGCGGGTGCGGTCATAATCCCAGCACGCCAGCGTCATCCGCAACTTGGACATGCGTTTTATGACCCCCGAAAGAAAATCGGCGCGTTCCGTTCGGCGC
>JAGWIH010000239.1 GCA_028866355.1 Alphaproteobacteria bacterium | reverse complement strand
GCGCGCCGCTTCCGTTCTATCCTAAGCGGCAACGCGATTTCCGGGGGGCCTGCATGGTTTGGCTTCAGCTTGCCGTCATCCTGGTGCTGATCCTGCTCAACGGGTTCTTTGCCATGTCCGAGCTCGCCATCGTCTCGGCACGGCGCGTCCGGCTGCAGGCCGCCGTCGATGCCGGCCGCGGCGGCGCGCGCCTGGCGCTGTCGCTCAAAGGCGATCTCGGCCGCTTCCTGTCGACCATCCAGATCGGCATTACGGTGATCGGCGTGCTCGCCGGCGTGCTCGGCGGCGCGACCTTGGCCGACGATCTGGCGCACGCCTTCGAGAACAACCAGGGCTGGGCGGGTGTGCATGCGCACGCGGTCGCGGTCGCGATCGTCACCGCCGCGATCTCGTTCGTCACGCTGATTTTCGGCGAGCTCACGCCTAAGCGCATCGCGCTGCGCCGGCCGGAGGCGATGGCGTCGCGGGTGGCGCTGCTGCTGCTGACCTTGTGGCGGATCGCGGCGCCGCTCGAATGGCTGTTGAGCCGCGCGTCGGATCTGGTGCTCAAGGCGCTGCCGCTGCCGCCGGCCGAACCGGTGGCGGCGACCGAACAGGAAATCGCCTATCTGTTGCGTGAATCCGCCGCCGCCGGCCATTTCGAAGCGGCCGAACATGCCATCATCCAGATGGCGCTGCGCCTCGGCGACCGGTTGCTCGGCGCGGTGATGACGCCGCGCACCGAGGTCGAAGGGCTCGATCTCGGCGATCCGGACATTGAAAACCGGCAAAAAATCATCCGCAGCGATTTTTCGCGCTTTCCGGTGTTCGAGGGCGAGCCGCGCCACCTCGTCGGCGTCGCCCAGGTCAAGGACGTGGTCACGCAGCTTCTGTCCGACAAGCCGTTCGATCTGCGCACGGTGATGAAGCCGCCGGTGTTCGTGCCCGAAACGGTCACGGCGCTGCACGCGCTCGAGCTGTTCCGCCGTACCGGCGTGCCGATGCTGTTCGTGGTCGACGAATACGGCGATTTCCAGGGCATCGTCACGCTGCACGACATCCTTCAGGCGCTGGTCGGCGACATCGTCTTCCGCGGCGAAAAACCGGCGTCGCCGATCGTGCGCCGCGACGACGGCAGCCTCGACGTCGAGGGTCTGGTCGGCGTCGACGAAGTTCGCGACGTGATGCCGTTGCCGGTTTCGGCCGGCGAGAAGAAGGGCGCGTTCCATACCGTCGGCGGGCTGGTGATGGCGCGGCTCAACCGCATTCCGCAAACCGGCGACAAGGTCCGCGTCGGCGGTTACCTCCTTGAGGTGCTGGCGATGGACGGCCGCCGCGTCGACCGCGTGCGCATCGTGCCGCCGGCGAAGGCCAAGGCGCGGCAAAGCGCGGCGGGGTAAAAGCGATGGCGGACAAGGAACCCGAACAATTGTCGCTCATGCGCGAGCTCGTCGAGCTGTCGGCCGAGCGCTCCTACATGAACGCCGAACGCACGCTCTCGGTCTGGGTGCGCACCGCGCTGGGGCTGATGATTTGCGGCCTTGCCGTCGATCGCTTCGGCCTCTTCGTCGTCGAGCTGCCGGCTGGTCCCGAAAACGCCGCGCACCATTCGAACACGGCCTCGAATTGGGTTGGTGTCGCCTTGGTGGCGCTCGGCGTGATCATGGCGATTGCAACCGGCCTCCGGTTTTACGCCTACGCCGCCGCCTACCGGCGTCAGCACCACCGTCCGCCGGACTATCACGCGCCCGTTCTCGGGCCGTTTTTCGCCGCGATGGTCGCCGTGTTCGGCGTCGCCGTGCTGGTCGTCATGGTTGTGGTCGCGTGGTGATCTTGCCCGCCAAGGGCCAAGCCTCTAGGGTTTGGCGCAACGAAAAATACGGGGAGGCGTTGATGCGGCTTTTCACGCGGGCGCTTGGAATTTCATTCGTCGCTTCGTGCCTGTTGACGGCGCCGGCGTTTGCCGCGGGCAGCTACGATATTCCGGTCATCGCTTCGCTCACCGGCGGCGGCGCCTTTCTCGGCCAGGAAGAGCAGCAGGCGATTCAGATTCTCGAAAAGCTGGTGAATCAGACCGGCGGTATCCACGGCCGCAAGGTCAATTTCGTCTTCCATGACGATCAATCGTCGCCGCAGCAATCGGTACAGCTCGCCAATCAGGTCCTGGCGGCGAAGCCGATTGTCGTGTTGGGCACCACGCTGGTCGCCGGCTGCAACGCGATGAGTCCGCTGATGCAGAACGGTCCGGTGATGTACTGCTTCTCGCCGGGCATCCATCCGCCGGCCGGCGGCTATGTCTTCACCGGTGGCGTATCGACCTTCGATCAGGCGCAGGCGCTGGTGAATTATTTCCGCGGCCGCGGCTGGACGCGGTTGGCGCTGATGACCTCGACCGACGCCACCGGCCAGGATGCGGACAAGGGCTTCGCCGAATTGCTGGCGCGGCCGGAGAACAAGGGCATCGCGATTGTCGCCCATCCGCATTTCAATCCGACCGACGTCAGCGTCAGCGCCCAGATCGAGGAGATCAAGGCGGCCAAGCCGCAAGCCTTCATCGGCTGGGCGACCGGCGCGCCGTCGGCGACGATCTTCCGCGGCGCGGTGCAAGGCGGCCTTACGGTGCCGATGGGCAGCACCGGCGGCAACATGACCTATGCGCAGATGCATCGCTTCGCGGCCTTCCTGCCGCACGAGCTTTATCTGCCGTCGTCGGTCTGGGCGGTGCACGGCGATCCGCGCGTCAAGCTCGATCCGGCCGTGGCGAAGAAGCAGAGCGAATATTTCGCCGCGTTCGCGGCTGCCGGCGTGAAGCCCGACGAAGGCTCGATCCTCGGTTGGGATCCGGCGACCATCGTCGTCGACGCGCTGCGCACGCTGCCGGCGAACGCGACGGCGCAACAACTGCGCGACTATCTGCTCAAGGTGAAGGGCATCGCTGGCGTCAACGGCGTCTACGATTTCGCCGCCGCGCCGCAGCGCGGCCTGACGCTCGACAACATCGTCGTCTCGGTATGGGACGCCAAGGCCGATACCTGGAGAGTTGTGGCGTCACCCACGGGCGTGCCGCTCAAGTGACGCTGCTGCGCTTGTGCCGCGTGGACGAAGTTGCCGACGACGCGCCGTTGCGCGTCGAGGCGGCCGGCGCGGTTTATGCCGTCGCGAAATCGGCCGGCGCCATCTTCGTGCTCGCGGACCAATGCACGCATGGGCCCGGCAAGTTGTCGGAAGGCACCGTGCTCGGCAGCGAGCTTGAATGTCCGTTCCACCAAGGCCGCTTCGACCTGCGCACCGGCAATCCCACTTATCCGCCCTGCACCGAGATGGTGCGGACCTGGACAGCGACCGTGAAAGCGGGCGAAATATTCATCGACCCCGACGAGCCCGCCAAGCCGGGCTGAAGGAATCGCGATGAAACGCATCGCCATCAGCATGGGCGATCCGGCCGGCATCGGCCCCGAGATCGCGTTGAAGGCGGCGCTCGATCCGCGCGTCACGCGCCAATGCCGGCCGTTGCTGGTCGGCGATCCCAAGGTGCTGGCGATCCACGCCAAGGCGGCCGGCCTGTCGCCGCGGGTCAAATCCTTCGCCAACGCCGCGTCGGTCGATTGGAGCGGCGACGAAGTGCGGCTTTTGTCGCTCGACCTGCTGCACGGCGGCACGGTCGCGCTCGGCACCGTCAGCGCGGCGCACGGCCGCGCGTCGCTGGCCTCGGCCAAGGCGGCGATCGAC
>JAGWIH010000238.1 GCA_028866355.1 Alphaproteobacteria bacterium | reverse complement strand
CTGAGTCGATGTTGCCGAGCCCTTTTGCTTCGTCGCTGGCAATGGTTGTGAAGGAGTCATGGCCGCAGTACGGGCAGTAATAGCGGGCGCCCCGAATCTCGTTCAGGTACCAGAGGAAGGTGTCGATCGATGACGTCATCGCGGAACCTCGCAGGCCCAGTGTGGCTGAGTCGATGAAAGCTTAGGGTGGATTACGGGATGCTGGCTGCAAGCTGAAACCGCGTTCACGACTGTGATGCTGTTGTGACCGCGAGTCCACGCGCCGCGAAAACGACGCCGTTCGCCGCTTGTGATTTATGTATGGCGTCGCGATATATTGACGGTTGATGCGCTCAAGTCGACGGATTGGAATCCCCGGGTGAAGAAAAAAACTGCCGCAAACGTCGGCGATCAGCTGCGCACAATCGTTGCCGAAAGCGTCACCATCGCCAAACATCTGGGCGACTTCACCACCAAACCGCGCGTCTTGGTGATCGCCGCGATCGCGATCGTGGTCGGTTCGTGTGGCGTGATCGCGGGCGTGGTGTTGCTGGACCTCATCCGGCTGGTGACGAATCTCGCCTATTTCGGCCGGTTCACGCTGACCGACATTCCGTTCAGCCAGTCGCATCTGGGACTCGCGGCGGTCGCGGTGCCGGTGATCGGCTCGCTGATCGTCGGCCTGATCGCCCGCTACGGCAGCGAAAAAATCCGCGGCCACGGTATTCCCGAGGCGATTGAGGCGATCCTGCTCGGCCGCAGCCGGCTCGACGTCAAGGTGGCCATTCTCAAGCCGCTGTCATCGGCGATCGCCATCGGCACCGGCGGCCCGTTCGGCGCCGAAGGCCCGATCATCATGACCGGCGGCGCAGTCGGCTCGTTGATCGGACAGGTGCTGCCGATCAGCGACAGCGAGCGCAAGACCCTGCTCGTTGCCGGCGCTGCCGCCGGCATGACCACGGTTTTCGGGACGCCGATCGCGGCGATCATGCTGGCGGTTGAGCTGCTGTTGTTCGAGTGGACGCCGCGCAGCTTCGTTCCGGTCGCCACCGCCGCCATCACCGCGGCCTTGGAACGCAGCTGGACGAACTTGGCGGACCCTTTGTTTCCCTTCCACGGCGGCATGAGCGTGTCGCTGGTCGCGTTATTGTGCTGGTTGTTCATCGGCACCCTGTCGGGTCTGCTGTCGGGCCTACTGACGCAGATGGTCTATGCCTGCGAGGATTTGTTCACCAAGCTGCCGATCCACTGGATGTGGTGGCCGATCTTGGGCGGCGTTGTCGTCGGTCTTGGCGGGCTGATCGAGCCCAATGCGTTGGGCGTCGGCTACTACAACATCGCGCAGATGCTGCGCGGCGACGTGCCGCCATTGGCTGGTCTGTCGCTCACGGTCGTGAAGGCCGTCATCTGGGCCGTCGCGCTCGGCTCGGGAACGTCGGGCGGCGTTCTCGCGCCGTTGCTGATTATCGGCGGCGGCATGGGCGCCGTGCTTGGACCGATCCTGCCCGCCGCCAGTCCGGGTTTCTGGCCGTTGCTGGCGATGGCGGCCATCCTGGGCGGCACCATGCGTTCGCCGCTGACGGCGATTTTCTTCGCTGTCGAAATCACCGGCAATACGCACGTCCTGTTGCCGCTCGCGACTGCCTGCATTACCGCCCACCTGGTCACGGTGCTGCTGCTGCGCCGGTCGATCCTGACCGAGAAGATCGCGCGCCGCGGCCATCACCTGCTGCGCGAATATCGCGTCGACCCGTTCGCGCTGGCCAAGGTCAGCGGCGTCATGACGCGCAAGGTCGAGACGCTCCCCGACACCATGACGTTGCACCAAGCCGCGGCGTTTCTTGCCGATCCCGACACCAAGCATCCGAGCTTTCCGGTCATCGACGGCGACGGTCATGTTCTCGGCGTCATCGATCCGCCGACGGTGATCCGCTGGCGCCGCGACGGCAAGCATCGTCGGGCGACGTTACGGAACTTGCTCGAGCACACCAAGATAGCGCTGGCTTATCCCGACGAATATCTCGAGGGTGTGATCGAGCGTATGACCAACTCGAATGTCGCGCATTTTCCGGTGGTATCGCGCGACGGCGCGAAGCTCGTCGGCTATCTGAGCTGGAAGGATTTGATGCGCGTCCGGGTACGGTTGGTGCAGGAGGAGCGCGAACGCGAGGCGCTTTATGGGTGGCGGCGCGTCGCCGAACTGTCGGAGAAGAACGGCGACGCCGCCGGCTAACGGACGCCGTTACTTGGTAACGGTAAAGCGCGCCTCCATGCCCATTTTGTAGTGGCCGGCCTGGTTGCAGAACACGACATATTCGCCAGGTGTGAGCACGAGGCGAATGGTTGCCTTGGCGCCGGCCGGCATGTCTTCGACGCCTTCGAGATGCGGCAGCTTGGGCTCGTCGACGGCGTTCTCCCTTGCGTCGTACGGCAGGCTGGTGATCGTACCCTTCCATGGGGTGATAAGGAATTCGTGCATCAGATCGGTCGACGCGTTGATGACCTCGAATTCCACCGCGCCGGCTTTGACCTTGTTCGTGCTTAAGCCGATCCGCATGTCCTTGCCGGTCTGGTCCGTTAGCGTCACCTTGACGCCGGCAGGTTCGGCGGCATACGCCAGCGGCGCCGCGATCACCAGGGCGGTTGTGACGGCGAATAATAAATTCCGTGAAATCATAGAAGCTCCCTTTGGGTTGGTGGGTGATGTGCGGGGGCGATAGGAAAGAGGCACACTAAGGCGAATTTTCGGCAGTGTTTCAAAGCACAAAGTTGTGTGCTGTCAGGTCGGCGTCAGGTTCGCCCCTCGCGCGCGGAATTCTGTGACAGCGTGGTTCGATCGGCATAGACCCGCTTCGCTGACACAAAGATGCCGCGTCTTTCAAGGAGAAGGATGGCGGTCGTCGTGCCGGGCGCCGGATGTGCTGGCGGCGCGCCCGTCAAATGAGTGGCGGAGTCGCAAAACCTGGTGCGTCGTCAGCCCTACGGTGCGGCGGGTTTGGTTCGCTTGCCCCCCGACTGAGTCAGCACGAACAGGCACGCGACGATGAAGACGACGATAATCGCCGAAGCGAGCGCACGGCTGAGCCCCAATCCGCCTTGATCGTGCGGTTGGTCGAGGAAATCCCCCAGCGTTGCGCCAAGCGGGCGCGCCAGAATGACGGCCGCCCAGAACAGCGACACGCGGGATATCGCCGTCCAGAAATAGAGCGTCGCGACCACGGCGAGTCCGACACCGAAAGCCAGCGCGCCCATCGCGGAGCCCAAATCGAAACCGTCCGATACCCAATCGCCGAGCGCCGTGCCGAGCGTTTGCGAGAAGGTGATCGCGATCCAAAAGAAGATCTCCGGCTTGGGCGCGATCACCGCGCTCGGCGCGACGGTGCCTTGTGCGCGATACCAGATGGCGAGCGTGATCAGGACGCATGCGAACAGTAGCGCCGAGCCACCGGCATAGCCGATGCCGAGCGAGCGGTCTGCGAAATCGGCCATCGTCGTGCCAAACATGGTGGAAGCGACGACGGTCGCCCAATAAAGCGGCGGATGGAGCTTACCAGCGCGGATTTGCAGCACCGCCAGCACGACAAAGACCGCCAGGAAGAATGCGGTTCCACCCAGATAACCCCAATTGAGCGTATCGCTGACTAAGTCGCCGCCGGTCTCGCCCAGCGTCGTTGCCGCGACATAGATGATCCAAAACCAGATGGCGACAGAAGGGACTTTGCTATTCGTCGGCGTC
>JAGWIH010000009.1 GCA_028866355.1 Alphaproteobacteria bacterium | reverse complement strand
GGAAAACGTCGGCGGTCAGCTCGGCGCCATCCAGCAGCGGTTGCAAGCGAGCGTGTCCAACCTGCAAACCACGCAGGTGAACATGACCTCGGCGCTGTCCACCATCCAGGACGCGAACATACCCGCGGTCACGACCCAGCTGACGCAGGAGCAAATCCTGCAACAGGCCGGAGTTGACGCGCTCGCCAAGTCCGGCGAGTTGCAGCAGAGCTTCCTCCGGTTGCTGCAACAGTAGGCTAGGACTCGGGAGTCGAGGGAGCCATCCCGGTTGTCCGTTGCCGGGATGGTTTCCTCGCATCCGAGTCAAAGTGAAGGTCCGGAGGCGGTGAGAGCGGTGAGAGAGTTGCTGAGGAGGCAGCAATGACAACAGTAAGCGGCGTCCTGAGTGCCAGCCAGATCACCAGCCTGATCCAACAGGCCAGCGCTGCTTTCCAGGCGCCGGCCACGCTGATTCAGAACCAGGAAAAACCGATCCAGACCGAGATCTCGGCGCTCGGCCAGGTGCAGAGTTCGCTTTCGAGCCTGCAATCGGCGATGGCGCAGCTTGCCAGTCTGTCGTCGACACCGCCGCTGACGGTTACCGCCACGCCCAACGGCACGGTGTCCGGCACGGCCACGTCCACGGCGACGCCCGGAACCTATTCGCTGTCGGGTATCGTTCTCGCGCATGCGGAAAATCTGATTTCCAGTCGTTTCAGCAGCCAGAGCAGTTCGCTCGGCAGCGGCACAATTTCGATCAAAGTCGGCACCGGTTCGGCGGTCGTGGTCAATGTGCCGACCGGCCAGGATACGCTCGCCGGCGTCGCGGCCGCGATCAATACGGCGAACACCGGCGTTTCCGCCGCGGTCGTTTTCGACGGCACCGGCTATGAGCTGACTCTGACCGGCGACAAGACTGGCTCGGCCAATGGCTTTACGGTGACCGGCACGGGCGGGCTCACCAGCCTCAGCTATCACGGCAGCGGCAGCTCGATGACCGAATCCCAGGCGGCGTCGAACGCCGGATTCACGCTCAATGGCATCGCGATTTCCAGCGGTTCCAACACCATCGGCGGTTCTATCCCTGGCGTCACCCTGACCTTGCAGGCGAGCGGTTCGGCAACGGTCACGGTCGCCACCAACACGTCGAGCCTGGCGACAGCGGCGCAAGCCGTCGTCAGCGCGCTCAACAGCGCGGCCACGACAATCGGCCAATACAATACATTCGACCCGACCAAGGGCGCCGGCCCGCTGCTCGGCGATGTCGGTATCGAAACGTTGCTCCAAAATATGCTGAACGCCGTCTCAGGACCCGGCGGCGTCGGTCTGCCGTCCGGAACGCCCTACACGTCGCTGAGCTCGATCGGCTTTTCGGTCACGTCGAGCGGAACGGTCACACTCAACAGCAGCACGTTCGCAAGTGCCGTAAGCACGAATTATGCCGCCGTGGCCGCGCTTCTCGGCGGCGTCGGCACGGCAACCAGTTCGGACGTCACGGTCGCTGGAGTCGGTGCCGCCAAGGCCGGCACCTATGCCGTCAACATCACGTCGAATACCGGCGGCACCGTGGTCGGCACGGTCAACGGCCAAGCCGCAAGCGGCACCGGCGGCGTGCTGACGGTCAACGGTGCGGGCGCGGCCAGCGGCCTGTCGCTCGACATTGCGGCCGGTGTCACCGGCGCGCTCGGCACTGTCAGCGTCAGTTCGGGCCTCTATAGCCAGATTACCGGTCTCCTGAACGGCGCGCTGGCGCCGTCAACCGGGTCGGTGACTCAAGAGATCAGCAATCTCAATGCGACCATTACCTCAATGAATCAGCAAATCACGTCACTCCAGCAACAGGCGCAACAACAGACCCTACTGTTGACCCAGCAGTACAGCGCAGCCCAGCAAACGCTGCAGCAGCTTACGACGGTCAGCAGCTTCCTCACTCAGTATTTCAGCACCGCGTCATCAACCACGAGCTAAACCATGAACCCGAACCCACTGGCAGCCTATCGCAGCGTCGATTGCGCTGGCATCTCATCCGAGCGCCTGATGATCGTCGCACTCGACGCCGTCCAGTTTTTCCTGACGCGGGCCGAGACCGCCATCGACGACGAAAATCGTGCGGAAAAGGCGCGCGTGTTGGCGCGCGCCGGCCGCGTGATGGAATTCATGCTCGGCCTTACCGGCGTGCAACCAGGCGAATTGAGCACCCGTCTCGCCAAGCTCTATCGCTTCGTCATCGACGGCATCGTCAAGGGGAATGCCAACGACGATAAGGATGCGATCGTCTCGGCGCGGGCCGTGATCGAGGACGTCGGGAAATTCTGGCGGCTGCGGTTTCCGCACGCCGATCTATCCGTGCAATGACCATGCGATGGCATTGCGGATCAGGAACAGCAGGGAACGTTCCAGCAAGGAGTGGACGATGACGACCAATCCCATCAGTGGCGTGACCAATCCAATCGTTGCCGATGCCACGGCGCCGGGCATGTCGGCCGCCGGCGGCAAGCCTGACGCCGCGCCGTCGAGGGTTGCCGCGAATTCCGTCGACAGCGGCGAGGTTTCGCACGCGCAAACGCTTCTCAACGCGATCAACACCATGGCGCAAAACATCCCTTCCGTGGACCAACAGCGTGTCGAGCAGATCCGCACCGCGATCGAGCAAGGTAAGCTGCCGGTTAACGCCCAGAACATCGCCCAGCGCCTGATGGAGATCGAAGCGCAGCTCACGGCCACATCGGGCTGAGGGCTGGCTGAAAGCCGGGGATAACGGGGAAAATTGCGAAATTATTGTTGCAAAAAATAGGAAAATCGCTAAGTTACCGACCATGCTTCCGGCAACGTCCAGACCCTTTTGACGGCGACACGAGAGATCCATGGCTGAGCATCGCGACGATCGCGTAACGGAACTTGCGGGCCGCATGGCGCTGGCCTCGACGAGCGGCCGCAACGTCGTGCGCGGCGAGGTCGTGTTCCCCAACAACATCGAGCGGCTGCGCAAGGCGAAAGGGCTGACGCAATCCGAGCTCGGTCAGTCGCTTTCGCCGCCGATGGGCGTGTCGACGATTTCGAAAGTCGAATCCGGCGCCCGTCGCCTGACCAATCTTCAGATCGAGGACCTTGCGCGCGTGCTTGGCGTCCGCGCCGAAGAGATCCCGGTGGTGAAAGGCCGTGACTCCGCGGCCGACATCCGCGAATGGGGCCGCGTCCAGCGCGACACCGTGCGCTGGAGCGTCGAATCGGGAGCGGCGGCGATCGCCTATGTGTTGGCGGCGCTGCGCACCAAGCATCGAAAGACGCTGACCGACGTCGCCGAAGCCATCGGCAAAACGATCTCGGTCTATCACCGCATCGAGATGGCGACGCGGCTGGCCACAGCCGAAGAGCTCAAGGCGATTGCCGATTTCTACAAGCTGTCCGAGCGCGCCCTCAACAAGATGATCGAAGAACGGATTGCCACCCATCAGCAGGAGCTGAAGAAGGGCGTCGCGCCGGAAGACCTGCTGCCGCGCCGACCGCGCGCTCTGTTGTGGGATAACGAGCGCTTCGCCGGCGTCGGCGTGCTCGAGCGCGAAGCCTTGCGTCGATCGCTGCGCGTCGTGACGCCGCGGACGGTCGAAACCCTCTCGGTCTATGGCGAAATGAGCAGCGGGCCGAACCCGGAATTCGTTTTCGACCGGACGGCCGCGATCGGCACCGTGCCGATTCCGGATTTCTGTGGGACGGGCGAGGGCTGGTTTGCCGCGCGGGCTTATTCCAATCGCGTCGGCATCGCGTTGCGGCCGGGTTCGCTGGTGTACGTCAACACCAAGCGCATGCCGACCGTCGGTGATCTCGTGCTGTTCGTGCGCGCCAAGGGAAAGCGCGCCGATTGCGCCGTCGTCGTCGGCGACGGGTTCAAGGACACGCGGCTGCGCCTCTACAATCCGGACGAAGAGATTGCGCTGGACGATCCGACGATCGCGGAGGTCTTCCGGATCGCGGCGGCGGTTTATCCATGAAGCCGACGATGACCGCCGGCTTGCCGCACTCTCAAAGGTCCTCGTACCGTGCCATCTCGCGCTGTACCCACGCGCGGATCATCGTAAGCCGCCGCTCGGCGGCAACGAGATCGGAGAAATAACCGATGTCGAGAGCCAGATCCGCAACCGCTTCGAGGCACTGGTCGATGTCGTCGACCGGTGCAATGGGCTTGGGCTCGGGTTCCCCCTCGGGTGCCGACGGATAGCTGGTTTCGGCTAGATCACGCGCGGCAACCGCCGCAACTTGCTCAACCATTTACGCTCCCCCGGTTAAGCTCTTTTCACATCGTTGTCGGCGCGTTCTGCGCCATTTCCGATCCGGTTTTCGGTCGGCCGTACGACACGCAACGCCGCGCGCTTGGCTAACGCGCTGCTTGGCGCCGTGAAATCAAACAATGCATCGAAATGCCCCTCGAACGTTCGTTGTCCGTTGACCGGCAGGCCGTGAAACGCCCGAATGCCGGCTGTTTATCGTCCGATTACGTGGGGAAAACTATCGCCGAACCGGTGGATTTCGGCAAGCGGTTAGACCGACAATTTGGCGTGGATTCAATAGGATAGAGACAAAAAAGACATGAGTTCGTTAGTGTTTTGTAATTCCGGTGGATAACTTCGGGCGCGGTTAACTTTCACCCCACGGATTCCGGCAAATGATCCGGCTGGATTAATCAAGTCCGCCATCGGACGTAACGAGCGACCGTTGCCGTTCGATCACACCGGAAAAAGAATGTGCGTAGTCGAAATTGCCGCTGTTCCCGAACCACGCACCGCGCCACTCGATCGCGTCGCCGGGGAAGTCGAACCGCATGGCCGTCAGGAATTGTCGGATCGCGACGCCGTCATCCGACAGCGGCATCAGCAGGCGGTGGCAGACCAGCGAAACCGGCCGGCTCGAATGGTAACGATTGACGACGAGGACCGGGCGGCGGCTTTCGCAGACGGTGCGGTAGTTGGCTTCGACATAACGCATGCGCTCGCCGGAATAAATTTCGTCCATGTATTTGCCGGTGAGATCGGCACCATACGCTTCGACGATGCCGGTACCGATAAGGCGATAGCGGATCCGGCCGGTGGCCGCGTTGCGTTCGGTGAGTTGCAAGAAGGGTAGGAGCGACGGCGCGATTTCTGTCGCATCGATGTCCCGACGGGTCGGCACGGGGCGCGACCCGCATTTGCGTTCCCAGTAGGCCAAGGCCGCGCTGAGAAACGGGTCGTCGCGAAGGTCGCAGTGCGGTTGAGTCGCCAACGGATATTCCCCCGTTCATCGGCTCCGCTTCGAAGCGAAGCGGGGTCGACAGGTCAGGCAATATCCTCCGGTGCTTTCAGGCTGGGCCGAAATCCTTAACGTCATGTAAAGGCGCCGGCTTCGGAGCCCCGGACGGGTGGGTTAAATATTCCTCCGCGCTTGGCGACCGATCTGATAAAGAAAAGGCCCGCATTCGGACCAAATCCTCGCCGGATATCGCCTTGCAAACCTTGCCCCGCGCACAAGCACCTGTTCCTGCCCGCGCGCCACAGCGGATGCGTTTGGCGATCCGGCTCGCGGCCATGGCGCTGGCCTTGACGGTCACCGCTTGCGACCAGACCGATTTCTTTCCGGCGTCGAACGCTTACTACAAGCCGTGGACCGGCGTGATTCAGGTGACCAGCCAGCCGCCGGCGGTTTACCAGCAGCTCGGTGTCGTCACCGCGCACGGCAGCTCGACCGCCACGGAAGAGAGCTTGCTTCAGCAGTTGAAGGACCGCGCCGCCGGCGTCGGCGCAAACGTCCTCATCATTACGCAGGGCAAGACCCTTAGCGGCCACAATATGCTGGGCATGCCGGAATTCGTGATGACCGGGATCGCCGTTCGCACCGTCCGCTGACGCGGCACGGCATCAGGCGGGCGTCAGGACTCCGCCTGGCGCGGCTTGCGCGGCGTCGCGCCGGCCACGCGCGATGATGCAGCCAATGAACAGAACGACGAGCAGCGGCGTGACGAAGCCCAAGCGGAAAACCGTCGGCGGATTGATCAACGGGCTCGCCCAAACCAGCACCGCGACGGTGATTTCGCCGAAGCGGAAGCCGTCGCGATAGCCGCGCACGAAGAACAGCGTCGCGGCAATCCCCAAGAGCAGGGTGTCGTAATCGATGACGTGCGGCGCCGCGAGGATCGTGGCCGCCAGCAGCACCGCGAGGCGGAGATCGTCGGCCATCGGCCGGCGATAACACCAGAAGACGCAGCCGGCGGAACCGATGACGGCCAACGCCTGCACGAAATTGGCCACGGCTGCGGGTGCGCCGAGCAGGCTGGCATAAGTGTAGATACTCTGGCCGTTGATCCGCGCGATCGCTTCCCACTGGGTGTAAAGCGCATTCGGTTCGGTCATCAGCGCGATCCAGGCGCGCCAGGGCTCGAGCCCGAACAGCGCGACGCTTGCCGCCGCGAGCAGCAGCGCGGCGCCGGCGGCTGCGGCAAGCGCCTTCCACTGCCGCGCCGCGATCAGCGCAACCGGCACCATCAGACAAAGCTGCGGCTTGTAGGTGACGATGCCCAGCAAGGCGCCGCCGAGGATCGGCCGCCGCCGCACGGTTCCGAATCCGGCGAGCAACAGCGCGCTGGTGACAAAAGTGTTCTGACCGAGGCAAACGGTGAACGCGGCCGCGGGGCACAGCACCAACGATACCGCGTGGATCGCGCGCTCAACGCCGGTGGTGGCGAACCGCCAGGTGGCGGCGACCGTCGCGGCGAAACCGAGCGCAAGGAACAGAATTCCCGCCGGCGCGAATGGCAACCAACCGAACGGCAGCAGCAGCAAGAGTGCATGCGGTGGATAGAGCCACGGGTGCAGCGGCAATGGATGCGCAAGCCAGTGCGTGAACCGTGCGTTCAGGAGCGCGGTCGATTGCACGCCGTCGTACAACAGACCAAGCTGCCCGTCGAAATAGAGGCGGACGGCGTTGTAGAACACCATCCAGCCTTCGCCCAACACGCCGGCGAAAGCGCCGAAATAGAACGTCCAGCCGCCGACGCCGAGCGCGCCGCAGAGGAGGGCGACCGCCGCCAGGTTTTGCCGTTTCGACATGGATGGAAGGGTCTCCGTCGCCACCCTAAGGTCGCACGCGCCGCGTCTAAAATTGGTTAACGGAGCGTTGCCGGCGGGCGGCGGCGATCAACCGGGCTGGATTTGCACGTCATCGCCGACCACACGCACCTTGTAGGTTTTGAGATCCTCGGTGACCGGCGGGCACAAAGCCTTGCCGGTCTTGACGTCGAAACGACCGCCGTGCAGCGGACACTCGATCACTTCGCCATCGAGCCAGCCTTGACTCAGCAGCGCGAAAGCGTGCGTGCACAAATTGTCCGTGGCGTGGATTTCGCCGTCGAGATTGTAGAGCGCGAATTCACGATCGCCGATCGTCACGCCCAATACGTCGCCCGGATTGATCGCCGAGCGTTTCGCCACCGTCACCCAATTGTCGTCAGCCACGTCCAATCTCCTTGGCCAAATCCTGCAATTTCACCACGACGTCCGCAAGTTGCGTCGGATCGATTGGACGTCGGCGGGTGATTAGCTCGCGCGCCGGGCGCATGTCACGACCGTTGTTCATCGTGATAGCGGCGATCGGGATGCCGTCGCGCGCGGCGAAGACCGTGAAGGCCTTGTCGTTCGGGCCGCCGCGCCAGATCAATCGGCCCCAATGCTCGGGCGCGCCGGCGATCTGAAGGTTGACGTCGTACTGATCGCTCCAGAACCACGGCACCTCGGCGTAGGGCTGATCGCCGCCGGCCATGATCTGGGCGACGGCAATCGCCTGGTTCTGTGCGTTCTGCCACGCCTCGAGGCGGATTTTGCGTCCCAGCAATGGATTGAAGTGCCGCGTCACGTCTCCGGCGGCGAAGATATGCGGATCGCTCGTGCGGCCGAATTCGTCGGTGACGACGCCGTCCTCGACGACGAGGCCGGCGGCCTGGGCCAGCTCGACGTTCGGTTGGGCACCGATGCCGGCGAGAACGATGTCGGCGGCGACTGTGCTGCCGTCAGCAAGGTGCAGCGCGAGCGCGCCGTCGGCGTCGACGATTGCCGTGATGCTGATTGCGGTGCGCAGATCGACGCCGTTGCGCCGGTGCAGCGCCGCCATGAACTGGCCGATCTCCGGCGGACAGACGCGTTGCAGCGGCTCGCGCTGGATTTCGAGCACCGTGACATGGGCACCGCGCTTGCGCGCTGCCGCCGCCGCTTCCAGGCCGATGAAGCCGGCGCCGATCACCGCGACGCGCACACCCGCGTTCAGATGCTCGCGCAACGCCAACGAGTCCGTGATGTCGCGCAGATACAGCACGCGCGGATGGTCGGCGCCGGGCAGCGACAGACGGCGCGCGCGGGCGCCGGTCGTCAGTAGCAAATTGTCGTACGGCACCACATTGCCGCTCGCCAGCGTGATGCGTTGTGCCGCGCGGTCGATCGCCGTGACGGTCTCGCCGGGGCGGAAGTCGATGCGGTTGTCGCCGTAGAACGCGGCTGGCCGCAGATAGGTCTTCTCGACCGGAATGGCGCCAGCGAGCAATTCTTTCGACAGCGGCGGCCGCTCGTGCGGCGGGTGTCGCTCGCTGCCGATCAAGGTTATCGCGCCGGCAAAGCCGGTTTGGCGCAAGGTCGCAGCGGCGACACCGCCGGCGTGGCCGGCGCCGACGATGACGATGTGCCGCGTCGTTTGGCTCACGCCGATCTCGTGCGCAGAATTAAACCGACGGTGAATTCAGGACGATTTGTCGGGCGAAAACGCCTTGTACGCCATGGTGGTGAAGGTGTCCTTCACGCCCGGCAGGCGTTGCAGATGCTCGACCACGAAATGGCCGATGTCCATCTCGTCGGGCAAGTAGCATTTCATCAAAAGGTCGTATTGCCCGGAGACCGAGAACACTTCGGAGACTTCGGCAATGGTTTCGACCGCTTCTTCGGCGACCTTATAGGCCTTGCCGAGGTCGCATTTGACACTGACGAAGATCGTCTTCATCGGCCCCCCTTCGCGCGGCGCTCAGCCGCGCGCGGCGCGGCGGGCGAGAAACGCTGGCATATGGTCGCCGAACCCTACCACGCGCGGGCCGTCGTCAGAATTGTGGCGATCGGGCTTATCGGCCGATGCGGCGGTCGCGCGCGGCGGCTCGGCCGGCGGTGTGGCGCCCATGGTAATCGGCGCGAAGCGCGCCGGCGCCGGCTGGCGCGCGGTCTCGGGCTTGTGCGCGGGTTCGTGCGGCTTGGCAGCGCGCGGCGGCTCGTGGCGCGGCGCGCTCTGACGTGGCTTGCCGTGCTGCGGCGCGGCGCCATGCGACTTGCCGTGGCCGCGGCGCGAACGGCCGCGGCTGCGGCCGTCTCCATCTTCGAACGACAGTGTCGCGGCGGCGATCCCGTCGACCGAAACCGGCGGTATCGGCTTGCCGATGAGCTGTTCGATCGTCTGGACGAAGCGGCCATCCTCGGGCGCTGCCAGGGTGAAGGCGCGGCCCTCGCGGCCGGCGCGACCGGTGCGGCCGATGCGGTGCACGTAATCCTCGGCGTGGATCGGCACGTCGAAATTGAACACGTGCGACATGCCTTGGATGTCGAGTCCGCGGGCGGCGACGTCGCTGGCGACCAGCAGGCGAATTTCGTCGTTGCGGAAGCGCTCGAGCGTTTCGGTGCGCTTCGACTGCGGCATGTCGCCGTGCAGCGCCGCGACGTCCAAGCCATGCCTTTTCAGCGAGCGATAGAGGATGTCGACGTCGCGCTTGCGGTTGCAGAAGATGAGCGCGTTCTTGACGTTCTCGCTGGCGATGAGGCGGCGGAGGACGTCACGCTTCTGATCCGGCTGAACCACCACCAGCCCTTGCGTCACGGTCGCGGCGGGCGAGGCAGGCGGCGCGACCGAAATCTCTTTCGGATTCATCAGAAAGGCATCGGCCAGACGGCGGATTTCCGGCGGCATCGTCGCCGAGAAGAACAGCGTCTGCCGAATCTTCGGCAGCAATCCGACGATGCGCTCGACGTCGGGAATGAATCCCATATCGAGCATGCGGTCGGCTTCGTCGATCACCAGAATCTTGACGTCGGAGAGCAGGATCTTGCCGCGCTCGAAGAGATCGATCAGGCGGCCGGGCGTCGCGATCAAAACGTCGACGCCACGATCGAGCTTGCGCTCTTGGTCGGTGAAGCTTTCGCCACCGATCAGCAGCGCCTGGTTAAGCTTGTGATGCTTGCCGTAGACATCGAAGGCTTCGGAAACCTGCGCGGCGAGTTCGCGCGTCGGCTCGATCACGAGGGTGCGCGGCATGCGCGCACGCGCGCGGCCCGACGCCAGGATGTCGATCATGGGGAGAGTGAATGAGGCGGTCTTGCCGGTGCCGGTTTGGGCGCAACCCAACACGTCGCGACCCATCAAAACGTACGGAATGGCCTGTTCTTGGATGGGGGTCGGCTGCTTGTAGCCGGCATCTTCGACCGCCCGCAGGACCTCCGGAGAGAGGCCGAGGTCGGAAAAATTCATCGAACGGTAAACGTCTTTCTATGGTTTTCGCTGTTGATGATAGCCCTTAATTGGGGTTGTACCCCCGAAAGTCAAATTATTTCTTAGCGTTGGCAAGAATTCGGCGGCATAGCGCGGCTTTCGGGTTTCGCCTAATTTCGCCCCATGGCGCGGAAAACGCCGCTCGTCTTGCTGCCCGGCCTGCTGTGCGATGCGGCGTTGTGGCACGGCCAGATTGCCGGCCTGGCGGATGTCGCCGAATCCTCGGTTGCCGATCTGACGCGCGATGACAGTTTGATGGCGATGGCGCGCCGCGTGCTGCAAGCGGCACCGCCGCAATTCGCGCTCGCCGGCCTATCGATGGGCGGCTACTGCGCCTTCGAGGTGATGCGCCAAGCGCCCGAACGTGTCCTGCGTCTTGCGCTTCTCGACACCGGCGCGCGTGCCGACACGCCCGAGCAGATGTCGCGCCGGCGCGGTCTCATCGAACTCGCCGAGAAAGGCGAATTCAAGGGCGTGACGCCGCGGCTGCTGCCGCTGCTCGTCCATCCCGATCGCTTGAAGGAAAAGGAACTCGTCGGCGCGGTCATGACGATGGCGGAGCGCATCGGCAAGGACGCCTTCCTGCGCCAGCAGAAGGCGATCATGGGCCGCATCGACAGCCGACCGTCGCTGGCGAATATAAAGTGTCCGACGCTGGTACTGTGCGGGCGCGAGGATGTTCTCACGCCGCGGGCGCTCGCCGAGGAGATCGCCGCCTTCATTCCGGGCGCACGCCTCGACTTGATCGATCATTGCGGTCATCTCTCGGCGATGGAGCGACCCGAGGCCGTCACCGCCGAGCTCAGGCAATGGCTGACGGATTGAGACCGCATCCTTGCCACGGCAGGAGACGCGCGTATTGATTGGGGCCACGTTGGACGCGGCCGCATCGCGGTCTAGCGGGTGACTCGTCGTCGGCGCTGTTCTTTGCCGAGGAATTCGACCAAGGCTTTGAGCGCTGCCGGCGTTTGACGCCGGCTCGGATAGTAGAGGGCAAAGGGCGGCATTACGGGCAACCATGGTTCCAACACGGAGGTAACCTGGCCGCGTTTGATTTCGCCCTCAAACATCGCGCGCGGAATTTGCGCCAGGCCGATCCCGCCGAGCACCGCCCGCTCTATGATGGTATCGGTGTTAGTTACGAACGAACCGCTCACCGCCAGTTCGACCGCCTTACCATCTCGCTGAAATCGCCATGGGAGCGTCGCGCCGCTCGGTAGGCGCAGACGTATGCAGTTATGCCCTTGCAAATCTTCGGGCGTTTTCGGCATACCCCGACGGGCGAAATAGGACGGCGTGCCGACGATCGCCAGACGCCATTCGCCGGTGATCGCGACGGCAATCATGTCACGATCGATCCGATTGCTTACGCGAATTCCGGCGTCGAATTGCTGTGCAACGATGTCGACGTTGGCCCCATCGGCGGCGATTTCGAGCTGGATATCGGGGTATTGCTCAAGGAATTTCCCGAGCAGCGACGGCAACACAAAGCGCAACGGTGGCGCGACGGTGATTCGCAGGAGACCCGCCGGCTTACCGCGGAATTCGTTGAGCGATTCAATCGTGGCATCGTACGCGTCCATCACCGGCCGCAGCCGGGCGAGCAGCGTATCACCAGCCGCGGTCGGCACGACGCTTCGCGTGGTGCGGTTGAGCAGACGTAGGCCGAGCCGCTCTTCCAGGTTCCGGATCGTCTGACTCAGTGTCGACGGCGAAATGCCGAGCTGCTTCGCGGCGCGCGTAAAGTTGCGTTGCTCCGCCACTACGATGAAGGCGCTCAGTTCTCCGAAATCCTTCCCCCGCATGCGCCCATCCTATCTTCTTCGACATAGCCCGGGCTAGGTCGTGATTTTTTTCTCTCGCTCGGCCGCTCTGTGAGCTTTCGATTATGCGGCGCATCCACAAGGCTCATTTGACAATGCGCGATTATTTGCGCCGGCGGCGGCGCGCATATTGTCGTCGTGAGGCAGCCAATCCCGGCCGTTTCATGAGTTGAAGGAGAAGTGCTATGCGTTCACTCACCGTCTTCCGCGCGTTGGTGGTTGCCGTCGCGCTTTCGGCTCCCCTGGCCCAGGCCGCACTGGCCGGTCAGGTCGAGCAGCAGGCACTCGCGAATCAGAGTGTCGCCGCCGCGTTCTCGCACGGCGGGCCGTACAGCAGCGATGCGTTGGTGTCGCCAGCGGTCGGCGACTAACGTCAAAAACCGTGTGGTGGGCCGTCGCCGAAGAGCGACGGCCCCACGCTCGGTCTCCCAGCATTATTTACCAAGGACTTTACCGAGGACACGAGCCATGAAGCTCCTGCATGTCGATGCCAGCATTCTGGGCGCCAATTCGATCAGCCGCCAACTCAGCGCGGCGATCGTCAAGCGGCTGCGCGACGCCAATCCGGCGCTCGACGTGAGCTATCACGATCTCGGCGCCGAGCCGATCGGGCATTTGACCGGTGCGCATCTGGCGGCCGCGCAGGGCGCGACGCCGGAAGAGCCCGCCTTGCAACGCGACCTCGCGCTCGGCCAGAAGGCGCTCGCGGACTTTCTCGCGGCCGACATCGTCGTCGTCGGCGCACCGATGTACAATTTTTCGGTCTCGTCGCAGCTCAAGGCCTGGATCGACCGGCTGGCGGTCCGCGGCAAGACGTTCCGTTACACCGAGAAGGGGCCCGAGGGCCTGGCCGGCGGCAAGCGCGTGATCGTTGCGTCGTCGCGCGGCGGTTTCTACGGCCCGCAGATGCCGACGGCATCCCTCGATCACCAGGAAAACTATCTGCGCGGCGTCTTCGGTTTCTTCGGCATCACCGATCTGACGTTCATCCGCGCTGAAGGCGTCAATGTCGGCCCGGATCAGCGCAAGGCGGCGATCGACGCGGCGACGGTCGAAGTTGGGCGGCTCGCCGCGTGAGGACCACGCCGGATCGAGAGACCGCTCACACGTCGAGATCGCGGACGAATTTCGCCTTTTCCTGGATGAACTGATAGCGCAGCTCGGGCTTGCGGCCCATCAGGCTCTCGACCAGCTTGATCGTCTGCTTGAAGCCGCGCTCGCCTTTGGGCGGCAACGTTACGCGCAACAGCACGCGCTTCGCCGGGTCCATGGTCGTCTCCTTCAGGAAACGCGGCGGCATCTCGCCCAGACCCTTGAAGCGGCTGATCTCGACCTTGGCTTTGCTTTTGCCGAATGCGGTCTTCATCAGCTTGTCCTTGTCGGCGTCATCGCGCGCATAGACCGTCGTATCGCCTTGCTGGAGGCGATAGAGCGGCGGCACGGCGAGGAACAGCTTACCGGTCTCCACCAATTCGGGCATCTCGCGGAAGAAGAAGGTCATCAACAGCGACGCGATATGTGCGCCGTCGACGTCGGCGTCGGTCATAATGATGACGCGTTCGTAGCGGAGCTTTGCGTCCTGGTAGCGCTCGCCGCTGCTACAGCCGAGCGCCAGGATGAGATCGGACAGCTCCTGGTTCTGCCGCAAGCGCTCGGCGCCGGCCGAGGCGACGTTGAGGATCTTGCCCCGCAGCGGCAGGATCGCCTGGCTCTCGCGTTGGCGGGCCTGCTTGGCCGAGCCGCCGGCGCTGTCGCCTTCAACAATGAAAATCTCGGTGCCGACCGGCGACGAGCGCGAGCAATCGGCAAGCTTGCCGGGCAGGCGGAGCTTGCGCGTCGCGGATTTCCGGTCGAGCTCTTTCTCCTGGCGGCGGCGCAGCCGGTCTTCGGCGCGCTGGATGATGGTCTCGAGCAGCGCGCGCGACGCCGGCGGATCGTCCGACAGCCAGTGATCGAAATGATCCTTGAGCGCCGTTTCGACCAGACGCTGCGCCTCAGTCGATGCGAGCTTCTCCTTGGTCTGACCTTGGAACTGCGGGTTCTTGAGAAAGAGCGAAAGGATGACGACCGCGCCGCTCATCGCGTCGTCGCCGGTGACTTGCGCCGCGCGGCGGTTGTTGGCGAGCTCGCCATAAGCCTTGAGGCCACGCGTCAGCGCCGCGCGCAGACCTTGTTCGTGCGTGCCGCCGTCCGGCGTCGGCACGGTGTTGCAGAACGAGGCCGTCGTGCCCTCGTCGGCGTCCTCGGTCCAGGCGATCGCCCATTCGACGCGACCGCTGCCGTTGAGCTCGGCTTCGCCGGTGAAGGCGCGCGGCGTCACGGTGTCGCGCTTGTCGAGCAACGCGGTGAGATAATCGCTGAGGCCGCCGGGAAAATGCAGCGTCGCCTCTTTCGGTACATCCTCGGGTCGCGGAATCTTCGGATCGCAAGACCAACGGATCTCGACGCCGCGGAAGAGATAGGCTTTGGAACGCGCCAGGCGATAGATGTTGGCCGGCCGGAAATGCGCGCTGGTGCCGAAAATGTCGGGATCGGGATGGAAGCGCACCAGCGTGCCGCGCCGGTTGGTGGCGCCGCCCGACTTGAGCTTGGTCTTGGGCTTGCCGCGGCTGTATTCCTGCGTCCACAGCTTGCGGTCGCGCGCCACCTCGACGGTGAGCTTGTCACTCAGGGCGTTGACGACCGAAATGCCGACGCCGTGCAGGCCGCCCGATGTCTTATAGGCACTGCCGCCGAACTTGCCGCCGGAATGCAGCATGGTGAGGATGACTTCGAGCGCCGACTTTGTGCGGAACTTGGGATGCGGGTCAATCGGTATGCCGCGGCCGTTGTCGCGCACGGCGCAGCTGCCGTCGGCGTGCAGCTCGATCTCGATACGGGTCGCATGGCCGGCGACGGCTTCGTCCATCGCGTTGTCGAGCGCCTCGGCGACCAGATGATGCATCGCGCGCTCGTCGGTGCCGCCGATATACATGCCCGGCCGGCGCCGCACCGGCTCGAGGCCTTCGAGCACTTCGATGTCTTTGGCGGAATAGGAGCCGGAGCGTTTGCCCGGCGCGCCTTCGAACAGGTCGGGCGTATCGCGCGTCTTGCGCGCGTGCGCGGGCGACATCGCTTTAGGCAAGTTCAAGGGTGCGAATCACGCGCGGATAACAACATCTGGTGACGGTCGAAGCAAGAGCCGTCTCGGCGAATCGGCTATGATCGCCGAGCCAGTGAAGGAGATGCGCGCATGGCTAAAGCCACTCACGAATCGCCGCCGGCGCGCGAGCCGACGCTCCGGACCATCGCCATGCCGGCCGACGCCAACGCGCGCGGCGACATTTTCGGTGGCTGGATTCTGGCGCAGATGGACCTGGCCGGCGGCTCGGCGGCGATGCGCCGGGCGCAAGGTCGCGTCGCCACAGTCGGTATCGCCTCGATGAGTTTCCATCGGCCGGTGCTCGTCGGCGATGAAATCAGCGGCTATGCCACGGTGACAAAAGTCGGGCGCACGTCGATCACCGTCTGCATCGAAGTCTGGGCGCGGCGCCTTGCCGGCGAAAAGACCGTCAAGGTCACGGAAGGCATCTTCACCTATGTCGCGATCGACGCCGACCGCAAGCCACGTCCGATTCCGCCCGCACGCTGACGACGACTTGGCCAATCGCCGGCTTCGCTTTCCATCGGCGTCGGCGGCACGTCGAGCGGCGGCGGGACCGGCTCGGGTGGCTCGTCGATCGGCGGCGGCTTGGCCGGATCGCGCTCGGGCGGCGCCGGCGGATTGCCGGGCGGTTTCGGCTTGCCCGGCTGCTGCGCGCGGCGCGGCGCCTGCATTGGGCTCATCCCCGGATAACGCTTGGCGGCGGCGGTTGTTCCGCGATTATGCCGGCAACAGGTCGACGAACCAGAAGCCCTTGGTGGCGCTGGGGCCGGGCGCGGCTGGCACCGGAATCATAGGACCGTTCGCTGCCGCTGCGGTTGCGGGCGTGGCTTCGAGCGGCCGATAGAGTTTTTCGCCGATCTTGAACGCGACCGGCGTGTGGAACACCGGCCCGTCCCAGACGAAGCTGTGATATTCGCCGTTCTCGCCGCAGGGATCGACGCCGGCCGGCAGGCCGGTGAAGAATGCGGTGTCGAGCGCGCGGCCAACATCCGCCTCGCCGAGCATCGCATCATTGGCACAGCACAGCACGGCACGGAATCCGCGCGCGACGAATTCCTGTGCGAGTTGCGTCGTATCGGCGTGCCACAGCGGAAAGACGCCGTGCAGGCCGAGCTCGGCGAGGAGGCTTTCGCGCCATTGCCGCAGATCGGCCAGGAAGATGTCGCCAAACGCGACAGTCTCGATGCCGCGCTCGCGCCAGACGGCGAGCGTTTTGCGCAGCGACGCGACATAGGCCTCGTTGGTGCCCGATGGTCCGACATACATGGTGTCGAGCGGCAAGCCGGCGGCGCGCGCTTGCGCCGCAACCAGCTCTTCGCGCACGCCGTGCATCGAGACGCGCCCATATTGAGCGTTGACCGTCGTGATCAGCGCGGCGATCTCGTAGTCGCCGGCGCGGCGCAGACGATCGAGCGCCAGACCGGAATCCTTGCCGCCACTCCAGAACAGAACCGCGCGCGGCTTCATGGGGCAGCTTGGAAGATCGCTTTCGGGATCATGGCGTGGATGCCTTTCACGCCGTCGACGTTCTGCGTCACCTCGAAATCGATCGCGACGCTCGCCAGCGCATAGGCGTCGGCCGGATCGAGGCCGTGCACCTCGCCGAGGAACTTGATCGTCTCGCGCACGGCGATGCGCATCGCCTCGTCGAGGCTTTCGTGCAGGCCCATGGTGATCCAATGGGTCGCCGTTTCGGCGCGCGGCAGGCTCCAGAATTTCTGCTTCAAGAGTTCGAGCCGGAAGGTGCCGGTGAGCGACGTCTCGATCGCCGTCAGATTGACCTCGCCGTCGCCCTGCGCGGCGTGGCCGTCGCCGGTCATGAACAGCGCCCCTGGAACATGCACCGGAAGATAAAGCGTCGAGCCGGCAGTCAGCTCGTTGAGGTCGATATTGCCACCGTATGGTCCCGGGGGCACCGAATTGAGCTTGCCCAGCGTCAGCGCCGGTCCGGTCGCCATGATGCCGAAGAACGGCTTGAGCGGAATCGCGATGCCCGGCGCGAAGCGCGCGACGCTCGCCTCCATGTCGAAGGGGATGACCAGGCTGCGGTTGAGGGTGAATTCGGCCGGCAACGTGCCTTTGCCCAGGCGCGCCGAATTGACGCCATACGGCACGCGCGGCTCGGCCGCCAGCACGTGCACCGCCAGCACGTCGCCGGGCTCGGCGCCTTCGACATAGACCGGCGCCGAGACGATATGCGGTCCGGCGCCCGAATGCTGCACCTTGGCATAGATCGCGATCGCGTCTCCCAAGACCTCGGCCTTGGGAATGCCGAAGCGCTTGAAGAAGCCGACGGGGTCGCCTTGGTCTGCGAGCAAGCCCTCGTGCGAGACGGTGTCGATGGTCACCGTCGCGCCTGGCGCGACGCGCAGGATCGGCTCGGCGGCGCTCCACAGATAGCCCCAGTGCACGGTCTCGGGACCGGATTTGACATGGAACATGTTGTCGCCGGTCTCGCGGACCAAGCCGGCCTTGCGCGCGCGCTTGGCGAGCGCATCCGAGATGCTGCCAGCCGCGGCCGTCGGCTTCGCCTGGCGTTCCGACGGCGCGTCGGTGGCGAGGAAGTCGCGCACGGCCCGCGACTGAAGACCCTTGGCGAGGAAGGCGCGCTCCTCCGGCCCGATCAGCGCCAGGCGCGAAAGTTCATCGATGAATTCGGCGAACGGGCCTGGCTTGGCGCGGTGTGCGGCGCGAGGCTTTTTCGGCGGAGCCATCGCTGTCTCCTAGCGGTCCGCCGCACGAACTGCAAGCCGCGGCGCGGCGCAAACGAAAACCCCCGCCGGCGGCGCCGGCGGGGGCTCGAACGCGAAACCGAAGCGCCGCGTCAGACGCTGTAGTACATCTCGAACTCGATCGGATGCGGCGTGTGCTCGAACTTGTGGACTTCCTCGTACTTGAGATCGATGTAGGACTCGATGAAGTCCTTGGTGAACACGTCGCCCTTGAGCAGGAAGGCGTGATCGGCCTTGAGGCTTTCGAGCGCCTCACGCAATGAGCCGCACACAGTCGGCACGCCCTTCAATTCCTCAGGCGGCAGATCGTAGAGGTTCTTGTCCATCGGCTGGCCGGGGTTGATCTTGTTCTGCACGCCGTCGATGCCGGCCATCAGCATCGCCGCGAAGCCGAGATACGGATTGGCGGCCGGATCCGGGAAACGGACCTCGACGCGCTTCGCCTTCGGGCTCGCGACGATCGGAATGCGGCACGACGCCGAACGGTTGCGCGCCGAATATGCCAACAGCACCGGCGCCTCGAATCCCGGGATCAGCCGCTTGTAGCTGTTGGTCGTCGGGTTGGTGAAGGCGTTGATCGCCTTGGCATGCTTGATGATGCCGCCGATATAGTGCAGCGCGAAGTCCGACAGATCGGCATAGCCCGAACCGGCGAACAGCGGCTTGTCGCCTTTCCACACCGATTGGTGCGTGTGCATGCCCGAGCCGTTGTCGCCTTTGATCGGCTTCGGCATGAAGGTCGCCGTCTTGCCGTATTGGTTGGCGACCATGTGGATCACGTACTTATAGATCTGCGTCTGGTCGGCGGTCGTGACGAGCGTGTTGAACTCGAAGCCGAGCTCGTGCTGCGCTGGCGCCACTTCGTGGTGGTGCTTCTCGACCTTGAGGCCCATGTCCGCCATGGTCGACAGCATCTCGGAACGCAGATCGTAGGTGCTGTCCACCGGCGGCACCGGGAAATAGCCGCCCTTGATCGGCGGACGATGGCCGGTGTTGCCGTCCGGCAGCTTGCGGTCGCTGTAGTAGGGGCCTTCCTCGCTGTCGACGGAATAGAACTGCGTCTCCATCGACGATTTGTAACGCACGTCGTCGAACACGAAGAACTCGGCCTCGGGACCGAAATAGGCCTTGTCGCCGATGCCGCTCGAGGCGAGATACTTCTCGGCCTTCTTGGCGATCGAGCGTGGGCAGCGCGCATAGGGCTGACCGGTCAGCGGCTCATGCGTGTCGCAGAAGATCGCGATCGTCGTCTGCGCGCAGAACGGGTCGAGCACCGCGGTGGCGAAATCCGGCATCAGGAGCATGTCACTCTCGTTGATCGCCTTCCAGCCGGCGATCGACGAACCGTCGAACGCGATTCCGCCTTTGAGCAAATCGTTGGTCACCGACTTGATGTGATAGGTCAGGTGCTGCCATTTGCCGCGCGGGTCGGTGAAGCGGAAGTCGACGTACTTGGCGTCGTGCTCCTTGATCATCTCCATGATTTTTTTCGGATCGGACATCGGAATTAGTCTCCCCTCGTGCTGGTTCGTTCGGTTGGTTGCTCTTGGCGGGCGCGGCGGCGGAAGGCGTCAACCTAGCGGGCCACGGGCCGAAAATCGATGGGTTTGCAGCGGATCAGATCGCGTCTTTGCCCTTCTCGCCGGTGCGGATGCGGATCGCTTCTTCGATGGCGGTGACGAAGATTTTGCCGTCGCCGATGCGGCCGGTATGGGCGGCATGCTGGATCGCCTCGATGGCGCGCGGTACCAGCGGATCGTCCATCACCACCTCGATCTTCACCTTGGGCAGGAAGTCGACGACGTATTCGGCGCCGCGATAGAGCTCGGTATGGCCTTT
>JAGWIH010000237.1 GCA_028866355.1 Alphaproteobacteria bacterium | reverse complement strand
TTGTCGAGCTCGTCGATGAAGACGATGCCGTTCTGCTCCGCGGCGGCGATCGCTTCCTTCGTGACCTTTTCCTGGTCCAAGAGCTTGTCGCTTTCCTCGCGCAGCAGCGCCGGCTGCGCCTCGGCGACGGTCATGCGTCGCGGTTTGGTGCGGCCGCCGCCGAGCTTGCCGAAGATTTCGCCGAGATTGATCATGCCGACCTGGGCGCCGGGCATTCCGGGAATCTCCACCGTCGGCGCGCCGCCGCTGTCCTGGACCTGGATCTCGATCTCTTTGTCGTCGAGCTCGCCGGCGCGCAGCATGCGGCGGAACTTGGTGCGCGTGTCGGGGCCGGCGGCGGGGCCGACGAGCACGTCGAGGATTCGGTCCTCGGCGGCGACCTCGGCCTTGCTGGTCACTTCGTTGCGCAAGCGCTCACGCGTCAGCCCCAGCGACACCTCGAGCAGATCGCGCACGATCTGCTCGACGTCGCGGCCGACATAACCGACTTCGGTGAACTTGGTGGCTTCGACCTTGATGAACGGCGCCTGGGCCAATTTGGCGAGCCGCCGCGCGATCTCGGTCTTGCCGATGCCGGTCGGGCCGATCATCAGGATGTTCTTGGGCAGGACTTCGTCCCTGAGTTCAGGACTTAGCTGTTGGCGCCGCCAGCGGTTGCGCAGGGCGATGGCGACGGCGCGCTTGGCGTCGTTCTGGCCGACAATGTGGCGATCGAGTTCGGAGACGATTTCGCGCGGACTGAAAGCGGCGTTCATTGCGTATCGAGCGATTCCAGGGTGACGTTGCGGTTGGTGTAGATGCAGATGTCGGCGGCGATCGCCATCGATTTGCGGACGATGGCCTCGGCGTCGAGGTCCGGGCGGTCGAGCAGCGCGCGCGCCGCGGCGAGTGCATAGGGACCGCCCGAGCCGATGCCGATGAGACCGCTTTCGGGTTCGAGCACGTCGCCGGTGCCCGACAGCACCAGCGACACTTCTTTGTCGGCCACCGCCATCATCGCCTCGAGCCGCCGCAGCAGCCGGTCGGTGCGCCAGTCCTTGGCGAGTTCGACGCAGGCGCGCGTCAGCTGGCGCGGATATTCCTCGAGCTTGGCCTCGAGCCGCTCGAACAGCGCGAAGGCGTCGGCGGTTGAGCCGGCAAAGCCCGCAAGCACGGTGTTGCCGCCGAGGCGCCGGAGCTTCTTTGCGTTCGATTTGACGATTGTGGCACCCATCGTCACCTGGCCGTCGCCGGCGATGACGACTTTGCCGCCCTTGCGCACGGACAAAATGGTGGTGCCGTGCCAGGACGCCGCATTCTGCTCTTGCATGAGGTCCTTTCGAGGCAGGAAACGGCCCTAAATGTAGGTCGCAGGCGCAGTTAATCAAGCGGCGGCGCGGGCCGCGCTGGTGCGGATGCTGCACGCCTGCTACAAGACCGCGGCAAGGAGTTGATTTCGATGGCGAAAACCACCGCCAAAGCCAAGGCCAAACGCGGCCGCGCCAAGCCGAAAAGCCGCGTCGCCGAGGTCGAGCGCACGACGCGCGAGACCCGCATCCACGCCCGCGTCGATCTCGACGGCGCCGGCCGCGCCAGCATCCGCACCGGCATCGGCTTCCTCGATCACATGCTCGATCAGCTGTCGCGGCACAGCCTGATCGACATCGATCTCGAGGCGAAGGGCGATCTGCACATCGATCAACACCACACCACCGAGGATTCGGGCTACGTCGTCGGCGAAGCGATCGCGCGCGCGCTCGGCGATCGCGCCGGCATCGGCCGCTGGGGCGAGGCGATGGTGCCGATGGACGAGACGCTGACCCGTGTCGCGCTCGACGCGTCGAACCGGCCGTATCTGATCTGGAAGGTGAAGTTGTCCAAGCCCAAGCTCGGCGAGATGGACAGCGAGCTCTTCAAGGAATGGTTCCAGGCCTTCGCCCAGTCGGCGGGCGTGACGCTGCACGTCGAGAATCTCTACGGCGAGAACAACCACCACATCATCGAATCCTGCTTCAAGGGTCTGGCGCGGGCGTTGCGCCAGGCGGTCGCGATCGATCCGCGCCGCGCCGGAGCAGTGCCTTCGACGAAGGGCGTGCTCGGCGGAAGTCTCTGATGTCGACGGTGCTGATCGATTACGGCTCGGGCAATTTGCGCTCGGCCGCGAAGGCGTTCGAGCGCGCCGCGCGCGAGGAAGGGCTGGACGGCGCGGTGACCGTCACCGGCGACGCGCGCGCTTTGGCATCCGCCGACCGCGTCGTGCTGCCCGGCGTCGGCGCCTTTGCCGATTGCAAGCGCGGCCTTGCCGCGCTGCCGGGAATGATCGAGGCGCTGCACGACGCAGCGATCGTCCGCGGCCGGCCATTCTTAGGTATCTGCGTCGGCATGCAGCTGATGGCGACGGTCGGCCGCGAATTCGAGACGGTCGACGGACTCGGCTGGATTCCCGGTGAGGTGGTGGCGATCGCGCCCAACGACCCGGCGCTCAAGATCCCGCACATGGGCTGGAACGAACTCAAGTTCGCGGCGACGCATCCGCTCTTGGATGGCATCAAAACGGGCGAGCACGCCTATTTCGTCCACTCGTATCAGCTCCGGGCGCGCGAACCGCGTCATGTGATGGCGACGGTCGATTACGGCGGTGCGGTGACCGCCGCGGTCGGGCGCGACAATCTCTTCGGCGTCCAGTTCCATCCCGAGAAAAGCCAAGCGACGGGCTTGCGGCTGATCGCCAATTTCCTGCGGTGGCGGCCGTGATCGTCTATCCGGCGATCGATCTGAAGGACGGACGTTGCGTGCGGTTGGTGCGCGGCGAAATGAAAAGCGCGACCGTCTTCAACGACGATCCGGCGGCCCAAGCGCGCACCTTCGCGGCGGCCGGCGCGGCGTGGATCCATGTCGTCGATCTCGACGGCGCCTTTGCCGGCAAGCCGAAGAATGCGGCAGCGGTCGAAGCCATCGTCAAGGCCGCACCGGTCAAGGTGCAGCTCGGCGGCGGCATCCGCGACGAAGCGACGCTCGAAGCCTGGCTCGGCCAAGGTGTGGCGCGGGTCGTGCTCGGCACGGCGGCGGTCAAGAATCCGAACCTGGTGCGCGCCGCCTGCCGGCGCTGGCCGGGCCGCGTCGCCCTGGGCATCGACGCGCGCGGCGGCACGGTCGCGGTCGAAGGCTGGGCCGAAACCGCGTCCGTTGCGGCGCTCGATCTGGCGCGGCGCTTCGAAGATGCCGGCGCGGCGGCCATCATCTACACCGACATCGAACGCGACGGCGCGCTGCAAGGCGTCAATGTCGAGGCGACGGCGGCGCTCGCCCGCGCCCTCAAGATGCCGGTGATCGCCTCCGGTGGCGTCGCCTCGCTCGACGATCTGGCGGCGCTGCGCGCGCACGAAAAAGACGGCGTCGCCGGTGCGATCCTCGGCCGCGCGCTTTACGACGGCCGCGTCGATCTCAAATCGGCCTTGGCGCTGATGGCGGCCTAGATGCTCAAGGTTCGCGTCATTCCCTGTCTCGACGTCAAGGACGGCCGCGTCGTCAAAGGCGTCAACTTCGTCGATCTGGTCGATGCCGGCGACCCGGTCGAGCAGGCCAAGGTCTACGACGCCGAAGGCGCCGACGAGCTGACCTTCCTCGATATCACCGCCTCGGCCGAAAACCGCGACACGCTCTATGACGTGGTGCGCCGCACCGCCGAGCAATGTTTCATGCCGCTGACGGTCGGCGGCGGCGTGCGCACGGTCGAGGATATCCGCAAGCTGCTGCTTGCTGGCGCGGATAAAACCTCGATCAACACCGCGGCCGT
>JAGWIH010000236.1 GCA_028866355.1 Alphaproteobacteria bacterium | reverse complement strand
GCGTGCCGAAATCGGACGGCTTCTTGCGGCGTTGGCCATGCTGGCCGGGGCCGTAGTCGCGGCGGTTGAGCGGCGACTTGGCGCGCCCCCAGAGATTGGCCCGGAGGCGGCGGTTGATCTTGTACTTCGAACCTTCGCGTTTGCTCATATCGATCCGTATTGGTTGCGTGTTGTTCTTGTCCCAATAGGTCTCACCGGCGCGGCTCGCACCGCGGGAGAGACGGGGCGCAAGCGCCCACGTTCTTGGGAATGGGCCGGGACTATAGTGACGGCGGGTGAGATGTCAACGCCGGCGCGCCGATGCAGCCGGCGCTAATTTCCTGACGCACAACGATATTCGTGCGGCTTGGACGATTGTCGTGGCGCAACGAATCGGGCGTCCGCCGCACCGGTCTGGACATAAAACGCCGGCACGTCACCGGTCATCGGCGAGCACGGTATCAAAATACCCAACCTTGCAAAATTGCCAGCAATCCCCTATATTTAGCGTACTTAATACCTCGGCGCGTCCCGATCGGTTCGTCCGGCCCCGACCCGCCTTCCGTTTCACGACGTCAGCACACGACCCAGCGGTTCGCGCTGGGGTCGGGCGTTTTTCGGCCGAGAGCGGCCAAAGGAGTGATTTTGCAGGTTCTCGTTCGCGACAACGACGTCGGCCAGGCGCTCCGCGTCCTGAAGAAGAAGCTCCAACGTGAAGGCGTGTTCCGCGAAATGAAGCGGCGGCGCTCCTACGAAAAGCCATCCGAACGCCGCGCGCGCGAGAAATCCGAAGCGGTCCGCCGGCAACGCAAAACCCTGCGCAAGCGCCTCGAACGCGAAGGCTATTAGTCCGCCGAGGTTGACCGTCCGATCGATCGTTGTTTGTCAATCGTTGAACCCAGGATTGCTATGCAGTACCGCCCTCGTACCAGCTTCCGCGCCGCCCCCGAATACGACACCGGTGAACGGTGGACGATCCGCTGGGAAACCCGCCGGCCGGATGGCGGCCGTTGGAGCCTCGCCATCACCAACTCGCGCGAGTCCGCGGTCGAGCGCGCCAAGCATCTGCTCAAGCTCGGCTTCATCGTGCACGACATCAGCGGACCCGACGGCGTCTTTTTGAACGAGAAAGAAGCGCTGCAGCAGCTCGGCCCGGCGCCGGTGGCGCCCAAGACGACCCGCACGCCGGTCGTCAGCGAAGTCTAATCCCGCTCTGATTGTTGCCTGACCGGTTGCGGCGGCAGGGATGCCGCACGCCGGGTTTTTCGCGCGTCGGGCTATGGCAGTATTCGTGGGTATAATGTCATTGCTGCCATGGCCGAAACCTGCGAGCGTGGCGCCATGGCCACCCGCACCGCCCCGTCCTCGTCCGGTCCTGCCCCGCGCCGCGTGCTGATCCTCGCGGCGGCACCGGCACAGCTGCTCGACGTCGCCGGTCCGGCCGAAGTCTTCGCCCAAGCCGGCCGGCTGTCGGCGGCGCCGCTTTACGACATCGAGGTCGCAGTCGTTCCCGGCCGCCGTCAAACGCCGGCGACGACCGCCGGCGTTCAACTCGCATCCGGCCGGTCGTTGGCCGCGTTGCTTGCCGACCGGCAGCCGCTCGATACCCTGATCGTCGCCGGCGGCGAAGGCGCGCGCCAACGCGCCGACGAGCCCGCGCTGCGCGACGCGGTACGGCGCATGGCGCGGCGGTCGCGGCGGGTCGCTTCGGTGTGCACCGGCGCCTTCATCCTGGCGGCGGCCGGCCTGCTCGACGGCAAGCGTGCGGCGACGCATTGGCAATGGTGCGCGCACCTGACGGCGCTCTATCCGAAGGTCCGGGTCGATCCCGAACCGATCTTCACCCGCGAAGGCAATCTTTGGACCTCGGCCGGCGTCACCGCCGGCATCGACCTGACGCTCGCCATGGTCGAAGAGGATCACGGCCATCGCCTGGCGCTCGCCGTGGCGCGGCAGCTGGTGATGTTCCTGCGCCGGCCCGGCGGCCAGCAGCAATTCAGCGCCGCGCTCGCCGCCCAAGCGGTGTCGAGCCCCAGTCTGCGCGATCTCGTCGCCTGGATCGCCGACAATCTGCATAAGCCGCTTACGGTCGAGCAATTGGCCGAGCGCGCGCGCCTCAGTCCGCGGCAGTTCGCGCGCGTCTTCGCCCGCGAGCTCGGTGTCACGCCGGCGAAGCTCATCGACCAGCTGCGGGTCGAAGCGGCGCGGCGGCGGCTCGAAGAATCGCCCAAGGGTCTCGCCGCGGTCGCCGCTTCTTGCGGCTTCGGCAGCGAGGAAACCATGCGCCGCGCCTTCCTGCGCCAGCTCGGCACGCCGCCGGGCGCCTATCGCGAACGCTTCCGGCGGCCGACGGGACGCCGCGCCCAATATCAGACGGAGGGTCACGCATGAGCACCACCGACACGCATCTTCAGATCGGCGCGCTGCTGTTCGAAGGCATCGACCAGATCGACCTCACCGGACCTTTTGAAGTGCTTTCGCGGGTTCCGAATTCGACCTATCGCATCTTCGGCAAAGGCGGCGCGGCGGTGCGCGACGGCCGCGGCCTGCGCCTGACGCCCGACGCGGCGCTCGCCGACGCACCGAAGCTCGACGTGCTGCACATTCCCGGCGGTTTTGGCCAGGAAGGCGTGATGGACGACGACGAGGTGCTCGGCTGGGTGCGGCGGCAGGCGCAGGGCGCGCGGCTGGTGTTTTCCGTCTGCACCGGCGCATTGATCTGCGGCGCGGCCGGACTGCTCAAGGGCAAGCGCGCGACGACCCATTGGGCCTCGTTCCACCTGCTGCCGCTCTTCGGCGCCGTTCCGGTGAACCAGCGCGTCGTCGTCGACGGGAGTTTCGTTTCCGCCGCCGGCGTCACCTCGGGTATCGACGGCGCGTTGCGCGTCGCGGCGATGCTGCGCGGCGACGCGGCGGCGCAAACCATCCAGCTCGCCATCGAATATGCGCCGGAGCCGCCGTTCAACAGCGGCACGCCCGCGACCGCGCCGGCCGCGGTCCTGGCGAGCGCGCGGCAAGCGGTGCGCGCGATCACGGCGCAACGCGAACAGACCGCGCGCCGCGTGGCGCAGCGGCTGGGCGTCGCGATTACGGCATAGCGACCGACCGAGACCACCCCCTCACCTTTCCCTCTCCCCCAATTGGGGGAGAGGGTTGCTTTGAGTTGGCGAGGCGCAGCCGAGCCTTACTTAAAACTGGGTGAGCGCTCGTCGAACACGGGAAAGACGTGCTTGCCGTCGCGGCCGAGCGGTAGCGGCTTGACCCAGCGCGCCGCACGCGGATCGAGCATGCCGTAGAGATGCGGAAACAACGCGCCGCCACGCGACGGTTCCCATTTCAGCGCCGTGCCGAGACCGGCGTCGTCGTAGGCGACCAAGAGTAAATCCGTCTGACCGGCAAAGTGCTTGGCCGCGGTCTCGCGCACCTGCGCTGCCGTCGACAAGTGGATATAGCCGTCGCTGCGATCCACCGGCGCGCCGCGAAAGATTCCGTCGCGCTCGGCCGCGCGCCATTCCGCCGCCGTCACGATCTTGAACACCAAGGCCACGACTATTTCTTCTTGCGTTGGCGCGGTCCGACGAACGAGGTGACGACGCCGTGCAGCGTGCGCAGCTCCTGATCGGTGCATTGCGCGCGTTGAAACAAATTGCGCAGATTGCGCACCATCGACGGCCGTTTCTCGGCGTTGCGCATGAAGCCGCTGTCGTCGAGCGCTTCCTCGAGATGCTCGAAGAAGGCGATCAGCCGGTCCTTGGTCGCGGGCTTGGAATGGCCCATGGCGAGCTGCGCCGGCGGCGTTTCGTCGTTCACG
>JAGWIH010000235.1 GCA_028866355.1 Alphaproteobacteria bacterium | reverse complement strand
TTGAGATTGTCGTCGTCGGGCTTCAGATGGAAAACGCCGGCGCCGCCGTTGCCGAAGATCGGCTTCAGGATAATGTCGCCGTGACGGCGGCGGAAATCGGCGATCGCTTCCGGATCGCTGCTGATCAGCGTCGGCGGCATCAGGCCGACGAAGTGCGTGGCGAAGAGTTTTTCCGGCGCGTTGCGGACGGAAGCCGGATCGTTGACGACCAACGATTTCCGGCTGACATGTTCGAGCAGGTGCGTCGCCGTGATATAGGCCATGTCGAACGGCGGATCCTGGCGCATCAGCACGACGTCGACGCCGCCGAGGTCGAGCGTCCGCGGCGCACCCAGATCGAAATACGGCGCCTCGCGCCGCACGTTCAACGGCCGCGCGCGCGCCGTCAGCTTGTCGTCGTTCAGCGCCAGGTCGCGCGGCAAATAGTGGAACAGCGCATGGCCGCGCGCCTGGGCTTCGAGCGCCAGGACGAACGTCGAATCCGACGCGACGTTGATGGTCTCCACCGGATCCATCTGAATCGCGACTTGGAGGGCCATCCTTCGGATCCTATTGCAGCGGCGTCACGCTGATGTCGCCGCGCGGCGTCGGCGCGCTGGGCGGCGTATCGTTGGGACCGGGCGGCAGCGGCGCCGACGATACCGGTGCTGGAGGCGACGCCGGCGGCGCGGCGGGTGGCGGCGCGTTCGCGGCCGCACCCTCCGGCGGCGCACTCGAACCGCTTGCGGAGCCGGCCGTGGCCGCCGGCGCATTGGCGTCGATGCGAATATAGGTGATCACCCGCCGCACGCCACTCAAGGCGCGGGCGCGGTCGATGACGCGCTGCTTCTCCGCCTCGGTTTGCGCCGAGCCGATGATATAGACGACGCGATTTTCGGTGGTGACGATGTAGTTGTTCGAGCGCACGTCGGGATCGGTGAGCAGCTGTGCCTTGAGCTTCTGCGTCGTTACCGCATCATGCGTATTCGTCTCGAAGCCGGCACCCGGACCGACGGAGATCTCGTCGTAAACCTCTTTTACGTTCTTGGCCTGCCAAGCGCGCTTGATCGCCTCGTCGCGCCACGCCTCGGTCGGCACGTTGCCCGTCACCAGCATGCGACCGTCATAAGTGTGACAGTTGAGATCGTCGTTGAGCTGCGTGTTGAACTGCGCCCAAAGCTGAATCGCCTGCGTGCAGGTGACGATGTCGTCGGCGTTCTGCTGGAGCGAGCGGTCTTCCGTCGCGACATAGCCGATGCTGCTGCCGGTGCCGGCGGCGGCAACGGCAAGACAGCCTGACAGCAGGGCCGGCAGACCAAACAGAACCAGCAGGCGAAAGCGTGAACGCGACACGGGGCAACTCCTTCAACAAACCGTGGGCCGAACTATCGAGGCAAGCGCCCCATCGGGCAAGTCCCTTGGCCGCGATCGCTATTCGCCGACGCGCCAGGCGCCGCGCAGATGGCGCGGCCAGCGTCCGGGTGCCACCAACATGACGTCGAAGCGCAGCGCGGCATCGGCCAGATCGGGCCGGCTTTGCAGGAAATGCTCGAGCGCGCGCGCAATGCGGCCACGCTGCTTCCACAACAATGATTCGGCGGCGCGCGCATCGTCGGCGCGCGCCTTGACCTCGATCGCCGCAATCGTGCGGCCGCGGCGCGCGATCAAGTCGATCTCGCCCACCGGCGTGCGATAACGCTGGGCCAGGACGCGATAACCACGAAGCCGCAATGACCAAAGACACAGGCGCTCGGCGCCGAGGCCGCGCCGGTGCGCCGCCTGGCCGCGGCGCGTGCGTCGGTTCATCGGCCGCCCTTGAGCGCCAGCGCCCGCGCATAGACTTGGCGGCGGCGCGCGCCCGTGGCGGCCGCGACGGCGTCGACGGCTTCGCGCAAGCTCTTGTGCGCCAGCGCCGCGCCCAACGCGCGATCGAGATCGGATTCGCTGGCAGTTGCCGGCGCCGGCGGGCCGACGACCAGAACCAATTCGCCTTTCGGCGGACCTTCCGTCCGGTAATGCGCCGCCAGCGTATCGAGATCGTCGCGGCGCACCTCTTCGTGCAGCTTGGTCAGCTCGCGCGCCACCGCGGCGGGACGCGGCCCGAGCACCGCCGCCATATCCGCAAGGCTTTCGGCTAGACGCGGCGCACTTTCAAAGAATACGAGCGTCGCGGCGACGTCCTTGAGGTCGTCGAGCGCCTTCCGGCGGCCGGCGGTCTTGGGCGGCAGAAAGCCCGCGAACAGGAACCGATCGGGCGGCAAGCCGGACCCGAGCAGGGCCGTCAGCGCTGCCGACGCGCCAGGCACGACGGTTACCGCGATCCCGTCCGCCAAGGCATCGCGGACAAGCTTGTAGCCGGGATCAGACACCAGCGGCGTGCCGGCGTCCGACACCAAAGCCAGCGCGGCGCCGGCCTTGAGCCGCGCCAAGACCGCCGGCCGCACGCGCTCGGCGTTATGATCGTGATAAGGCTGCGTCGTCGCGGCGATGCCGTACCGCGCCAACAGCTTGGCGGTCACCCGCGTATCTTCACACAGCACGGCGTCGGCGCGCCGCAACACGTCGAGCGCGCGTAACGTGACGTCGGTCAGGTTGCCGATCGGCGTCGCGACGAGATAAAGGCCGGGAGCGAGTTTACTTGACGCGTCCGGCTCTGTACCCTCGCCCCGCGCTGCGTTGCCAAGGGAGAACGCGTTTGCCGGTCCGGGTTTCGTTCCGCGTGCTGCGCGGCTCAGCGCCGACGCGCCGACCGCGCCTTTGGATCGCGGCATGCCTGGCCCTTTCCGCATTCGCGTTGGTGTCGTGCTCGACCCTCAACACCATAATGGGCGGCGCGACGCAGCCGCAAGCACCGGCGCCCACCCAGTCTGCGCCGCCGCCACCGCAACCCGGACAAGCACCGCCGCCGACGCCCGCGCCGCCAACTGCGGTGACGCCGGCATTGCCGGCGCCATCGGGGCCGCCGCGCATCGCGCTGTTGCTGCCCTTGTCGGGTCCGAGTGCGGGATTCGGCACCGCCCTGCTTGATGCGGCGCAAATGGCGCTCTTCGATCAGCCCGACAACGGCGTCGCCCTGTTGCCGCGCGACACTGGCGGCACCGCCGACGGCGCCGCGGCGGCGGCGCGCGACGCCATCCAGCAAGGCGCGCGCATCATCATCGGTCCGCTGCTCGCGGCCGAGGTCGAGGCGGTGAAACCGATTGCCGCCGCGGCCAACGTGCCGGTGCTGGCCTTCTCGAATTCGACTTCGGTCGCGGGCGGCGGCGTCTTCCTGCTCGGCTTCCAGCCGCAGCAGGAGATCGCGCGCGTCGTGCAATATGCGATCAGCAAAGGCCATCAGAAATTTGCCGTGCTGGCGCCGAATTCGCCGTACGGCAATCTGGCGATCGATGCGCTGAAGCAAGCGGTCGGCACCGGCGGCAACGCCAGCGTCGTCCGCGTCGCGACCTACGATCCGGACACGACCGACCTGGCGCCGATTGTGCAGAGTTTCGCCCAGAACGGCAATTTCGACGCCGTGCTGCTGCCCGAAGGCGGCACGCGACTGCGGCTGCTGGTGCCGCTTCTGCCGTATTACGGAGTCGATCCCGATACCGTCAAATATCTCGGTACCGGGCTCTGGGACGAGCCGGGTCTCGGCGTCGAGCCGGCGTTGGCCGGCGGCTGGTACGCCGCGCCCACGCCGGCGGCTCGTGCCGATTTCGCAAGCCGCTACCGCGCACTCTACAACCGCGCGCCGCCGCGGCTCGCAACCTTGCCGTACGATGCGGTGTCGTTGGTGGTGACGCTCGTCCATAGCGGTGGCGATCTGTCGACTGCCGCGCTCACCAATCCC
>JAGWIH010000008.1 GCA_028866355.1 Alphaproteobacteria bacterium | reverse complement strand
CGCGCGGTCCGTCGGCTGTGCGGCGATGCCAATATTCGCGTGACCGGACGTGTTGCCGACGTGCGACCCTATCTCGCGCACGCCGATCTGGCGGTGGCGCCGTTGCGCATGGCACGCGGCATTCAGAACAAGGTGCTCGAAGCGATGGCCATGGCGAAGCCGCTGGTCGCGTCGCCGGCGGCCTTGGCCGCGTTTAGTTTCTCGCGCAACGACGAAGTGCTCGCCGCGTCCACGCCGGCCGAATTCGTCGACATGATTGCAGTTGCTCTGTCCGCAAAGGGTCGTGCGATTGGGCTGCGTGGGCGCGCCCGGGTCGCGGCGGATTATCGCTGGGACGCCAAGCTGCCGCTCCTCGATAAGCTTCTTGCCGAAACGCCGGCGGAATCCGCGCTGCCGGCGGACGAGCCGCTTGCCCTGGCGGTGGCGTCATGAGCGTCGCCGCCGTCGAAAGCCGCGCGGGCGCGGCTCCGTGGCGCGTGCTCGGGGCGGCGCTGCTGCTGGCCAGCTTGGCGTTCGGCGGCATGTTTTGGCGCGAAATCGTTGGGGCCTGGCGGGTCTGGGTCGCGTCGCCGACCTATAATCATTGCTTCCTCGTTCTGCCGATCGCGCTTTATCTCATCTGGGACCGCCGCGCGACGCTGAACGTCGCACCGCGCGCCGATTTCCGCGTGCTCCTCGTGCTGCCGCTGCTGTCGCTGGCGTGGCTCGCCGCATCCGTGCTTGGCGTGCTCGAGCTGCAACAGCTCGTCTTTGTCACCATCATCCAGGCGACGCTGCTCGCGGTGCTGGGCTGGCCGCTTTACAAGCGGCTGCTCGGGCCGCTGCTGTATCTTTATCTGCTGGTGCCGAGTGGCGAGGTGCTGGTGCCGACGCTCCAGGACTGCACGGCGCGCTTTGCCGTCTGGCTGCTACAGCTCTTCCACGTGCCGGTGTTCTCCGACGGGATCATGATCTCGATTCCCGAAGGCGACTTCATTATTGCCGAGGCCTGCGCCGGCCTCCGCTTTCTCATCGCCTCGATCGCCTTTGGTGCGTTCTTCGCGCTGCTCGTCTATCGGTCGTGGTGGAAACGCGCCGCCTTCATGGCCGCATCGCTGGTTATCCCGATCTTCGCCAACGGGCTGCGCGCTTTCGGGATCATCTATCTGGCGCATCTGACCGACAACGTCACCGCCGTCGAAGCCGATCACATCATTTACGGCTGGGGCTTCTTCACGCTGATCTTGTTCGTGCTGATCGTCGTCGGCATGCGTTTCGCCGATCGCCGGCCGCCGGTCGCACGCGCCGGTGCGTCGCCGGGCGCGTTCGCCGTGCGTGCGCCGTTGATCGCGGTCGCCGCCGCCGTCGGCTTGTCGGCGATCGGTCCGGCCTATTTGACGCTGCTCGACAACGCACAGCCCGTCGATCTGTCGCGCGCCGCGCCACCGCCGGTTCTGGCGCCGTGGACCATGCGTGCCGATGACAAGGACACTTGGCAACCGGTGATCGTCACGCCGGACCGCGCGTTCCGCGACGGCTTCGAGGCGGCCGGTCACGACATCGAACGCTACGTCGCGCTCTATGCGGCGCACGGCCGCCACAACACGCTGGTGCGCAGCGAGAACCGCATCGCCGACGAGGATGTCTGGGCGCGTTCGACTTTGAGCTCGACGCGCGTCGATTTGGCCGGCCGGCCGGTGACTCTGTCGGTCGCCGAGATCCACAACGGCGCCAATGCGCGGCTGGTTTGGTATTTCTATGTCGTCGACGGCACGATCACCGCCAGCCCGGCCGAGGCGAAGCTGATCCAGGCGCGTGCCATCGTCGCCGGCCGCGATTCGGTTTCGGCGTTCGTCGCCATCGCGACGCCGCTCGACGGCAACGCGGCGGCGGCACGTCAGGTTCTGACGAGCTTCCTCGACGCCATGGGATCGCTCCCGGCCTATCTCGATCGCGTCCGCGCGGAATCTCGCAACGCCGCCGCGCATTCGTGAGGCGACGGTGAGCAGCACGCTCGCCCGCCGCGTCGCCAAAGGCGCGCTTTGGCTGTTGGTCGCGCGCTGGGGCGTGCGGCTGATCGGCATCGCCAGCACCATCCTGCTCGCGCGTTTGTTGCGGCCGGCGGATTACGGTCTCGTCGGCATGGCGGCGCTGCTTTATTCGCTGGTGCAGGCGGCGGGCGATTTCAGTCTCGACATGGATTTGATCCGCACCGGCGCACGCGACCGCGCACGCTACGACACGGTGTGGACGCTCGAAATCGGCCGCGGCCTCGTCACCGCCGTTCTCGTCATGCTCTTGGCGGTGCCGACCAGCGCCCTGCTGCACGAGCCGCGGTTGCTGGGGATTGCCGGCGTCATTGCCGGCATTGCCGCGATTGCGGGTTTCGCCAATGTCGGCGTGGTTGAGTTCCGGAGCGAGTTCGCCTTCGCCCGCGAGTGCGTTTACACGCTCGCGACCAAGCTTGCTTCGTTCGTCATCGCCGTGCCGTTGGCTTTCGCCTGGCGGGATTATCGCGCGTTGGTCGCCGGTTTGGTTGCATCGGCGGTCGCGCGCGTCGTGCTGAGCTTCGTGCTGCATCCCTACCGGCCGCATCTGTCGTTGGCACGTTTCCGAGAAGTGTTCGGCTTTTCCAAGTGGTTGTGGTTCTCAAGCCAGCTCTTTTTCGTGCGCACGCGCAGCGACGAATTGTTCGTTGGTAAAGTCGCCGGTATCGCCGCGCTCGGCTTCTACCGCATCGCGCGCACCGTTGCCGAACTGCCGATGACCGAATTGATCACGCCGATCCTGGCAGCGATCTTTCCCGGCTTCTCCAAGCTGTCGGGCGCGGGGAAAAGCCTTGCCGAGGGTTATCTGGCGGTGCTCGCCGGCGGTCTTTGCCTCGTGGCGCCGCTGGCGTTCGGGCTGCTGGTGACCGCGGACCTCGTCATCAATCTCGGTTTTGGCCGGCAGTGGGCCGCCGCCGCGCCGTTGCTGCGTCTGCTCGCTTTTGCGACACCGCTCGAACTGCTCGTTGGCAACGCCTATGCGGTCTTCGTCGCGACCGGGCGGCCGCGCCTGTTCACGTTGACGAGCCTCGTCAATGCAGCGGCGTTTCTATTACTTCTCGTGCTGTTGGTGCCGTCCTATGGCGGCATGGGTGCCGCGACGGCATTGGTCGGCGCCAGCCTCGTTGGCGGTGGCGTCAATCTCGTCCTGGCACAGCGGCTGGTCGGCTTGCCGACCCGCGATTTGATCGAAGCGCTGTGGCGGCCGGTGACCGCCGGCGCATCGATGGCCGCGTTTCTCGGTGCCTTCCGACAGGTCGTTGTATTTCCGGCGGGCCCGGCCGGCGATGCGTTGGCGTTGTTTGCCTGCGTCGCGTTGGGTGCGGCGATCTATACGACGGTGTTGTTCACGCTATGGGCGACCGGCGGCTACGCGCGTGGCGCCGAGGCGACGATCGCCGAATTTATCGGCGCCCGGCTGCTGCCGCGCTGGCCGGTACTGGCCAAATTCTCGACCGCGCGCCGCGGCGCCAAGTAAGCACCGAACCACGTTATCCGCGCCGCTGCCGCACGTCCGGCCGCGCGACAGTGCCGCGCTGCTTGGCCGCAACGCCGCTGGGCGTCGGCTTGGCGGCCGACTCTTCCGGTTCTGGCATAGCGAAGAATCCGGTGGTGACGCCGTTATTGCCGGCGCGGTCGTTGACGACCCACCAGTGGATCACCATCACGATGCCAACCAGCGCGAAGAGAAAGAAGACTGCTTCCATGGATCACCTATCCGGTAAGGCTCAATCGCCCGCGCCCAACGCCGGTCGCGCCGCGCCGAGCCGCGCGCGTGCCGCCGCGCGTGCCGCCTCCGGCGAGAACAGCAGCCGCTTCGATTCGGGCGCGAGTTCGGCCACCACGATCCGCCGCGCTGCCGCCAGCATGACCAGCAGCGTGAAGTAGAAGTCCCAATACGACAAAGACAGGAACGAACCGCCGACGTAATAGCCGACCAAGCCGACCATCGACATATGCGCCAAGTCGTTCGCCCATTTGAGCTTGGGAACGTTCTTGGTTCGTCGGATGATGTAGCGACAGTTCAGGATGCCGACGATCGCCAGCCCAACCCAGAAGAACAGCGCCGGGAAACCATTCTCGCCCAGCACCTCGAACCAGATACTGTGCACGGCGCGCGCCGTCGTGCCTGGCGAGTATTTGTCCATCACCTTCTGGATGTACGGGCCCTTGAAGCCGACACCGACCAGCGGTCGTGCCAACGCCATCTTGGTCGCGGCCTCCCACATCTCGATACGGCCTTCGGCCGACGTGTCCTGCTGATAGGTCTTAATGGTCTGAATACGCTCGACCCATTGCGCGGGCATGAAGCTGATCGAGAAGGCGAGGGCGACGACGATAATGACGCCCGACATCACCTTGCGTTTCGAGTGCTGCAGCAGGAAAGGCAGCATGGCGATGAGCGCGAGGAACGAGCCGCGCGAATAGGATGCCAGCACCGACAGCAGGCACAGGCCCATGGCGACGCGCGATCCCATGCGCAGCAGATTGTTCTTCGATTGGCGGCCGAGGTAGTTCATCAGCGGCAACAACACCACGAGTGCGGCGGCGATCTGGTTGTTGTCGCCGATGACGGTCTGGGCCGGGCCCCAGATGCGGTAATTGCCGCCGGTGACCAGCGCGAATATGCCGCCTTTGATGCCGTAGAACGCGACGGCGATCACCATCACCCACATCAGCGCGTGGATGCGCACGCGGTTGGTGAGTAGCGCCGCCGTAACGAAGACGTAAATCATCGCCTTGGTGGTCAGCCACCATTTCGGCCAGGCCTCGTCGGGGATGATCGCGAAGTACGTCGCGATCGTGTAGGAGACGATGAAGCCGACAAGCAGCCACGTCGTCATGTCGTTCGGGATCTTGCGGCGTTCGACCACCAGCCAGCCGAGGATGCCGGTCAATCCGACGACGAGCGCGAACGGGATGGCGTCGCTGATGCCCCAGGTCAGACGTTGCGGGCTGCCGAACGAGATGTACGACCACACCAGCACGGCGACGAACGGCGAGAAGAACGCCGCCGGCAGCATGGCGAAGATCGCGGTGGTGAAAAATAGTGAGCGCATGGACGGTCCCTCAACTCCTGGCGTGCAGCCAGCCGTGCGGCATGAAACGACCCGCCGCTTCGGCGGCGGTCTTGATCAGGTGGTGTTCGGCGCCGGCCGGTTCGCCGGACAGTCGCCAGACGGCGAATTGAGCGCTGATGTGCGTCAGGCCGCCGGCCAGCGCGAGCGTAAAGAAGCGTGCCAGGCCGGTGGCAAACGCACGCGGCTCAGGCCAAAGCTGGCCAAGCCACAACACGATCGCCGTCATCACCAGCGCCGCGAACACCGTGCGCCAGACGCCGGCGAGCGCCGCCCCGAATTTAATCCCGGCGGAGGGGAAGATGTTGACCGACCACAGCACCATGTTGAGGGCCGCCGTCACCATCATCGCAAACGCGGCGCCGTCGATGCCGGCGAGCCAGGCACCGAGAATGATCGCGGGAATACGGATCGACAGCGCGACGGCGAAAACACCGACAAAACGGCGCTGGCGGTGCGTGACGAGATAGAGATTGTGCGTGTAGTGACCGATCGCGTCGAAGAGCGCGGCGAGCGCGCACAACCGCACCAGCGGAATGGCGTCGACCCATTTCCAACCGAAGAACAGATCGACGATCGGCTGCGCCAATAGCGCGATTCCGACGGCCATCGGCGTGATCACCGCGACGCTGAGAAACAGGCCATCGAGCGTCTGCCGGCGGAGCTGCGGCATGTCGTGAGCGGCTTGCGACATGCCGGCGTACATCGGCCCGCGGATGGGCGCGGCGACCTCGCTTGCCGGCAGCGACGCAACGCGATTGGCGACCTGATAAAGACCGATCGCGGCCGGTCCGGCGACGCGTCCGGTTAGAAATGTCATCGCGTAGGAATCGATGACCCATTCGATGTTGGCGACCAGTAGCCACTTGGAGAAATCGAACAGCTCGCGCCAGCCGGCCAGACTCAGGCGCGGACGGTACGAACTCATGGCGTAGCTCAGCGCCGTCATCGACAACCGCGTTGCCGCGATGCCGGCCATCAGCGCCCAGTAGTTGCGCAGGATGAAGGCCAGCGGCAATACGACAACCGTGCCGGCAAGCTTGCCGAAGATCTGAAAGCGGAAAAAGCGGTCGAATTCGAGCCGGCGCTGAAAATCGACCACGCCAACGTTGCTCAGCCCTTGCAGGAGCGTGATGCCCGCCAGGACGTAGGCGAGCGACACCACGCGCGGGTCGGCGACGAATGCCGCGAGCCACGGACCGGACAGGGCGATTGCGAGCGCCATGATCGCATTGCGCAGCAGGCCGAGCGTCCACGCCGTGTCGTAGTGGATGCGCTGCGGCGCGGCCATACGCACAAGCCCGGCCTCGAACGAAAGTTCACTGAGAATCTCGAGAATGGCGAGCGCCGCGGTGATCAGACCGACGACGCCGAAGTCCGACGGCGCCAGCAGTCGCAACAGGACCAGCGAACTAACCAAGCCGATCAGGCGAAACGCGCCGCGCAAGGCGACCATGAACACGGCACTGCGCGCGATCTTGCGGCCGAGCGATGCTTCGGCCGGCACCGGACCGGCGACAGTCGCTGGTGCGTCGGTCATGGCGTCAGCCCGGCCGGACCAACCGGCGCGCTGTTCTTCGCCCGCGACGAATGCATCGAATCCCCTGGCAAAACCGGCCTTTTTCATACCTCGAAAGCCCTAAATTTCCGGTTACTGCCAGAGGGTTAACGGCCATCCAGGTCAACGCTCTGTTAACTGGAAATTTGTCGCTGGCGGCGACAATTGCCATGGCGCGAAAACCGCTTTCCCGCGCCGGTTTTCGCCTGCGCACGAGAGACCATCCGCCGATGCCGTCAGCCCGATCCGCATTCGCCGTTCAAACCGTCGCGCCGTCCGTACCGGCGGGGCCGCTGGTCTCCGTCGTGATGCCGATGTTTAACGCGGCGTTAACCGTAAGCCGCGCCCTCGATTCGGTGCGCGCGCAGACCCATACCGAATGGGAAGCGATCTGCGTCGACGACGCCAGCACCGATGCGACGGTGGCGCGCGTCGCGGCGATCGACGATCCACGCATCCGCGTCATCCGACTCGATGTCAGCGTCGGTCCCGGCGCGGCGCGCAATGTCGGCATTGCCGCCGCCAAGGGCGCTCTGGTCGCCTTTCTCGACGCCGACGACGAATGGCTGCCCGACAAGCTGCTGCGCCAAGTCGCGCTGTTCGAGGCCGATGCCGGTTTGGCGCTGGCGGTCAGCGATATGCGCGTCACGACCGTCGATGGTCGCGACGGCACGTCGGTCTATACGCGGCAGACGCCAGTCCCCGGCGCCGAAGCGTGGAAGACCTTGCTTGCGTCGTCGTTCGTCGCGACGTCCGCGGCGATGACGCGGCGTACCTTGCTTGAATCGGTCGGTGGCTTCGACCCCAAGCTGGTCACCGGCGAGGATCAGGATCTTTTCATCCGCCTGGCCATGGCCGGCCGAGTGCAGGCGCTTCCCGAAGCGCTCGGGATTTATCATTGGATGCCGCACAGCTATTCGACCGGTCACGCCGCGCGCCAAGCCGCCGACGTCATCGCCATGGTGCGCGCGCATCTGCGGCGGCTGGGCGATCGTCTGTCGCCGACGGAAAGGCGCGCGATCCTCGGCCGCCGTTTTGAACGGCTCGGCGCCAACCTGATGGATTCCGGCGCGCGCTTCCGCGGTGCGTGGCTCCTGCTGCGCGCCGCCGCCGTGGGCCGTCGTCCGCTGCGCAACCTCGCCGCCGTTCCGCGCCGTCTGGTGCGGGGCGCAGGAACGCGGCGATGAGCACGCAGGTCATGGCCGCGTCGCGGCCGGAGGACGTGATTCAGCTTTTGGTGGGTCGCCGTTTCGGCGACATCACGCTCGAAGGCTGCCGCGTCGTCGGTCCGGTCCAATCGGGTCCGCGATCGCGCTTGTTCCGTTGCACCGGCGGCGAAATCGCCGGCGCGATGGCGCTCAAATTCTTTCTGACGACGGACGGCGAGCGAGACTTCGCGACAGCCTTGGGGCAATACGCGGCGCTTGAGCGCATCGCCGGCTTGGCCGCGCGCAGCGCGACGTCGGTCCGCGTCGTGCGCCCGCTCGGCCTGGTCGACGAGCTCGCCTGTCTGGCGACGGAGTGGATCGACGGTCGCTCGGTCGGGGCAACGCTCGGCGGCTCGATGAGTAGCGAAGCTGAAATTCGTAACGGCGCGAAGGCTGCCGGACGCTGGCTGCACAACTTTCACGCCATGCATCGGCTCGCCGACCGGCCGATGAGCTGCGCGGTCATGCTCGCCAACCTCGAACCGCAAACACCAGCCGTCCACGCCTTGGCGTCGAACCGGCAGTTTGCCGCCGGCCGCACGGCGCTCGCACGGACCGCGGCGATCGTTGCCGCGATTCCGGTGCCGATCGCGCATCATCACGGCGATTTCAAGGCTGAAAATCTGCTGGTGACGGATGACGGGCTGGTCGGTTTCGACATCACGGCGCATTGGGACGACGCGGTGCTGCTCGATCTCGCGCAGTTCCTTCGCGACCTGACGTTCCGCGCCTGGCGGCCGTCGGGCTGGCTGCTCGGGCGGCGTTATCGGCTCATCGCCGAAGCATTCCTCGATGGTTACGGCGCCGGTGGCCATCCGGAATGGCAAAGCCCGCTGCGCTGGGCGCAACTGCATGGTCTGTTGCGTTTCTGGATCGAAGCCGCTGCCGCGCCAGCCGATCGGATCCGCAATTCCTACGAGCGCTACCGCTTCGAACAATGCGTCGGCGCCGCGACCAGTGCCTTGCTGGCTGCCGGCGGGTGATTGGGATGGACAATCTGCATTACGGCAAAGCCTGGGACCCGACGCGTCACTATCAAGACGCCGCGGTCGCGGACGACTATGACCGCGCGCGGTTCTCGAGCCTTGCCGGCCGCCTGTTCAATTTTCTCGATCGGCGCGCGGTCCGTCACGCGCTGGCCGATTTGCCGGCGGGCTCGACGCTGGCCGATATGCCGTGCGGCACCGGCCGGTTGACGGACGTCGCGCTGACACTCGGCTTTTCCGTCCACGGTATCGACATCGCCCCCGCGATGCTGGCCGTCGCGCGTCGTCGCCTGGCGGCTTTTGGCGATCGTTTCACGACGGCCGTCGCCGACATCCGATCGCTCGATCCGGCGCGCCGGTTCGATGTCGTACTGTCGGCCCGCTTCCTGATGCACTTTCCACCGGATGAGCAGCGGTCGTTGATCACCGCGCTGGCGCGGCGTGCACGCCGTCGCCTGGTTCTGACGCACGGAATCGATACGGCGCTCCATCGCGGACGTCGCGCGCTGAAACGCGCGACCGGCCTGTTCCAGAATCCCGCGGCCTTTCCGGTAACCGAGGTTGAGCTGGCACAGATGCTGGCGGCGGCCGGCTTCCGCGAAATCCGCCGCAATCGCCTGCTGCCGGTGGTGAGTGAAGCGGTCGTGATCGTCGCCGAACGGACGGGGGCGTCATGATCCGGCGATATCTTGCGCCCGACGCGGGTGGCGCCGGCGCGGCGCCGAAGATCCGCATTCTGACCTTCACCACGCTCTACCCGAATGCGGCGCAACCCAATCACGGCATCTTTGTCGAAAACCGGCTGCGTCACTTGGTGGCGAGCGGCCGTGTCGCGGCGCGCGTGCTCGCACCGGTGCCATGGTTTCCGTCGCGTCATCGCATCTTCGGCGGCTATGCGCGTTATGCCGACATGCCGGCGGCGGAAACGCGCCACGATCTCGCGATCCTCCATCCGCGCTATCTGGTGGTGCCGAAGGTCGGCATGAGCCTGACGCCCTTGTCGCTGTTCGCTGCTGCGTTGCCTGTCGCCCGCCGTCTTGCCGCGGCAGAGGATTTCGACCTGATCGACGCTCACTACGCTTATCCCGATGGTGTTGCCGCGGTCATGCTCGGCCGTGCCTTGGGCAAGCCGGTCGTGATCACCGCGCGCGGCACCGATGTCAACTTGATACCGCGTCACCGTGTGGCGCGTGGCATGATCCGCCGGGCGGCGGCGCGCGCCGCGGCCATGATCACCGTCGCGGACGCGCTCAAGACCTCGCTGGTCAAGCTTGGCGTACCAGCCGATCGCATCACCACGCTGCGCAACGGCGTCGATCTGACGCTGTTTCGGCCCCAGAATCGCACCGCGGCACGGCGCGCGTACGGGTTCGAGGGCAAGACGCTGCTGTCGGTCGGCCATCTGATCAAGCGCAAAGGCCATCACCACATTATTGCGGCGCTGCAGCGGCTGCCGGCGTTCGCGCTCGCGATTGCCGGCGAAGGACCGGAACGCGGCGCGCTCGAAGCATTGGCGAAGGAGCTCGGGGTCGCCGCGCGCGTCCGCTTCCTCGGTGCTTTGCCGCATGAGGCGCTGCCGTCGTTCTATACGGCCGCCGATGCGTTGGTGTTGGCATCGTCGCGCGAAGGCTGGCCCAACGTGCTGCTCGAGGCGATGGCCTGCGGTACGCCGGTCATCGCGTCGAACGCATGGGGCAATCCCGAAATCGTTGCCGATCCAGCCGCTGGCGTGTTGATGGAACAGATCAGCGCCGACGGCGTCGCCGAAGCGGTGTATCGCCTGTTCGCGATGCCGCCAGCGCGCGTTGCGACCCGCGCCTACGCGGAGCGCTTTTCGTGGGATGCAACCACGGAAGGCCAATTGCAGTTGTTCGGCAATCTTCTCGCGGGAGCAACGGCATGACCGCGGCCCATCCGACGGCTGCCGGGGATCGCGCGCCGCGCGCGGCGAACCGCAACCGATCGTTCCGGTTTTTCGATGAGACGATCGTGCCGGTGTCGATGCCGTCCGACGCGCCGCCGTTGCTCCAGGTCATCGTCGACACCGAGGAAGAATTCGACTGGTCGCGGCCGTTCAGCCGCAAGACCACGGGCGTGCGCAACGTTGCGCACCAGCTCAAGACCCAAGCGGTCTTCGAACGCTATGGCGTGAAGCCCACCTATGTCGTCGATTATCCGGTGGCGAGCCAGAGCGGCGGCTACGGCCCGCTGCGCGAGCTGCTTGCCGACGGACGCTGCGAGATCGGCGCCCATTTGCAGCCGTGGGTCAATCCGCCGTTCGTCGAGGACGTCAACTACCTTTCGTCGTTTCCCGGCAACCTGCCGCCGGAGATCGAGCGCGAGAAGCTTGCGGTTCTGACCGGAACGATCGAGCGCAATCTCGGCGTGCGTCCGTTGGTCTATCGCGCGGGCCGTTATGGCCTCGGACCGCGCAGTCTCGGCTTGCTCGATCGCCTGGGTTACGAGATCGATGCCAGCGTCCTGCCCGGCGTCGATCTCAGCCGCCGTTTCGGCCCGGATTTTTCGGGATTCGGACCGCAGCCGTTCCGCTTCGGCGATGCGGGAAGGCGGCTCGGCATTCCGCTGACGGTCGGTCACGTCGGCGCGCTCGCCGGGCAAGCCCGGGCGCTTTATCCATGGCTCGACACGCGTCCGGCCGATCGCCTGATGCTGAAGGCGGCCGCGTCGCGGCTGCGCCTGATGGAGCGTATCCAGCTCTCACCCGAAGGTTTCACCCTCGTCGAACAGGTGCGGCTGGTGCGCACCTTGTTGGCGCGCGGCCAGCGCGTCTTCAATCTGAGCTATCACAGCCCGTCTTTGATGCCAGGCGGCGCGCCTTACGTGCGCGACGCCGACGACCTCGCGCATTTCCTCGATCGGCTCGAGGGGCTGCTCGATTTCTTCGTCAATCAGGCGAAGGGCCGGTTCGTGACGCCGCTCGAATTGAAGCAGCGTCTCGACCGGTCGGCGCCGCACGATTAGTTGACGTTACCGCCGAGGTTCTTCAGCAAATCGCTGGCTTGCTGCTTGCCGTCGAAGGTGCCGTGATAGGCGACTACGCGTTGCAGAAGCGTGCGGGCTTCGGCGGTGTGGCCGGCGCGGCTCAAGGCGACCGCGAAATGGTACTGCACCGACGGATCGTCCGGCATGCCATAGCTCGCCATCCGCAGATACTGCACGGCGTGCGTGACGTCGCCTTGCGACAACACGATCCAGCCATACGTATCGGCGACGGCGGGCGATAGCGGCGACAAGGCGTAGGCGCGCGCCGCGGTCTGCCTGGCGCGTGGATCGCCTTCGTGCGAATAGATCCAGGCCAGATTGTTAAGGACGACGACGTCGTCCGGCGACCGCGCGACGATGCTCTCCAGCACGCTTTGCGCCGCCTTATAATCGGCCATCGTCATGTCGAGATCGGCGAGCGCGTGCATCGCGGCGAGATCGCTCGGATGACGGCCGATCCAGTTGCGCAGCAGCGCCACGCCTTGGGCGGGCTGACCGGCTTTGGCGAGCACCGCCGCGTGTTGGACGATCAGCCCTTCGGACGGCGCGACGCGCTCGGCTTCCGCCAACAGAGCGAGGCCGTCGTTGGTCTTTCCGTCCTTGACCAGCACCGCGGCCATCCACTGTGTGGCGAGCGTCGGGCTCTCGCTGGTTGGAGCAAGCTGCTTGGCGAGGGCGTAGGCTTCGGTGCGACCGGCAACGCGATATTCGGCGTAGACCAGTTCTTCGCGGTACAGCGCGCTTTGCGGCTCAAGCTTGACGGCATTGCGCAGCTGGTCGCGCGCGCCGCTCCAATTGCCGCCCGCGGCCAGCGCATTGGCATAGCGATCGAACGCGACGGCGTCGTTGGGTTTCGCTTGGGTGGCGCGCCGATAGGTGGTCACGGCGCCCTTGACGTTGCCGGTGGCGGTCTGGATGCGGCCCATCATGTCGAGCACGGCGAAATTGCCGGGGAACTGATCGACCATCGGCCGCATCGTGTCGGTTGCTTTGTCCCATTGCTGCTGCGCCGCATAGAGGTTGGCAATCCGGAGATTGGCGGTCGGATCGGACGGATTGAGTCCATTGACGCGCTGGAGCTCGGCGATCGCGCCGGCATAGTCCTTGGTCGCGATCAGTACGTCCGCGAGTGCCAGATGCGAGGCGACGTCGTCGCCATCGCGCGCGATCATTGCGCGGTAGATGCCGATGGCATCGTCCGGCCGGCCTTCACCCATGTAGACCTGCGCCAGGTTGCGGCCGGCGACGGTGAACTCGGGGTGCTTGCGATAGATCGTGGCGAAAATCTGCTCGGCGTTGGTCAGGTTCCCCTGGGCGATCCGGACCAGTCCCAGCAAGTTGGCGGCGACCAGATCGTCGGGCCGCGCCTTGGCCAGGGCCTCGGCATGACGTTCGGCTTCGGCGATGTGATGCGCGCGCAGGTCCGACAGGACCAGCGCCGGGCCGGCGACAGCGGCGCCACCCTGCTTGTTGAAGATCGATTCGAGTTGCTCGGTGCCGAGGTCCGATTGTCCGGTCGCAATGCGGCCGATCGCGATCTGGGTGCCGAGCCGCGGATTGTCCGCCGTGCTCGCCGACGCGCGGTCGAGCGCCTGCGACGCCTTGGCGTTGTCGCCGATGGCGATATAGGCGTCGGCCAGCACCGCCCAGGCGTCGCCATCGTTCGGATTGGCGCGCGTGATCGGCTCGAGCAGGGCGATCGCCTGATGTGGCTCGTTTTGACGCAGCGCGATGTCGGCGAGCAGCCGGTTCGCCAGCGGATTGTTCGGAACGCGGGCGACAAAATTCTTCAGGCTGACGGAGGCTTGGGCATAATTGCCGAGCGAGAATTGCACCGAGCCCGACAGCAGTTGTGCCACCGGCAGGTTCGAGAGCTGCAGGCTCGCTTTCTGTAGGATGTCGTTCGCCTTCGCGATATGGCCGCGGCCGACTTCGATCAGGGCCTGGAGGTAAATGTCTTCTGGACTGTTCGGAAATTCGGCCTGAACCTGCCGAACGTCTTTTTCGGCGGCGTCGAGCTGGCTGAGCGCGATCTCGAGATTGGCGCGGCCGAGCAACGCGACGGCGTTCTGCGGCTCGTGCTGGACGACGGCATTATAGCGCGCCAATGCGGCCGGGTAGTCGCCGCGCAGACGCAGCAAATCGCCTTTCAGCATCAGCGCGCGGGCGTTGTTGGGGTCGATGGCCAGGGCGGCGTCGACCTGTTTCTCCGCTTCGGCCTGCTTGTTCTCGAACAGCATGAGACGCGCCGAGCCCAGCTTCGGCTCGATCGCGTTGGGGGCAAGCTGGATGGCTTCGGCGATCAGCGGTTCGGCCTGGTTTGTCTGATGCAGGCCGAGATAGGCCAAGCCGCGCGCCAAGCGGACCATGCTTTCGGCGTCAGCCGGGCGATGCCCGGCGGGAATTTCACGCAACAGAGCGTTGAATTTACCGCCGCGCAGCAAGGTCTCGGCGAGCACCGGCGCGACCTTGGCGTCGTCGCCGCCACGCTCCATTGCCAGGCGGGCCTCGGCCTCGGCGGCCGGGACATTGCCGATCTGGAGATAGATCCGCGCCAGGCGCAGATGGATATCGGCGTTCTGCGGCTCGTTGCGCGCCGCATTGCGCAGTTCGATGGCTGCGCCACGCAGATCGCCGCGGTCGATCAGTTGCTGCGCCGAATCGGTGTAGCCGGTCGAGGCGAACGCGACCGCCGGCACCGCGATCAGCACGCTGCATGCGAGCACGTAGGGCAGGGTGCGGCTGATGATATCCGAAGGTTTGGTCATGGAGCTCTCCAGGCGATGCGATACGTGCTTAGGAATGAACTTCGAGGCCGAGGTCTTCGAGCAAGCCGTAAAGCGTCGGCCGGCTGATACCGAGCAGCTTCGAGGCGCGTGACAGGTTGCCGCTGCTTTGCGCCAGGGCCATCTGCACGACGCCGCGTTCGGCGCGCGCCCGCGCTTCGCGCAGGTCGAGCGACCCGAACGGCAACTCCGCCGGCGCCAATTCGAGATCGGCGGCGCTGACGGTCACGCCTTCGGCCATGACGACGGCGCGCTTCACCCGGTTCTCCAGCTCACGCACGTTGCCACGCCACGGATGGACGGCGATCGCGGTCAAGGCATCCGAACCGAAGCCCTTGACCTTGCGCGCGAACTGCTCGTTGAAGCGTTTGAGGAAGTGGTTGGCGAGCAAAACGGGGTCGCCTTCGCGTTCGCGCAGCGGCGGCACCGTGACGCGCACTTCGTTGAGCCGGTAATAGAGATCTTCGCGGAACCGGCCGGTGCCGATCATGTGGTCGAGGTCCTGGTTCGTCGCGCAGACGATACGCACGTCGACCTGGATCGGACGGTGACCGCCGATGCGTTCGACCACCTGATCCTGCAGGAAGCGCAGCAATTTCACCTGCATAGCCAAGGGCACGTCGCCGATTTCGTCGAGGAACAGCGTGCCCCCGTTGGCGCTTTCGATCTTGCCGATGGTCTGCTTGACCGCGCCGGTGAAGGCACCCTTTTCGTGACCGAACAGCTCGCTTTCGAGCAGCGTCTCGGGAATCGCCGCGCAGTTGATGGCGACGAACGGCTTCTTGGCGCGCGGGCTCATATGATGCACCGCGTGGGCCAGCACTTCCTTGCCCGTGCCGCTTTCGCCGAGCAGCAGCACGGCGACGTCGGTGGGTGCGATCTTCTCGATCGTGCGCAGCACGCGTGTCATCTGCGGACTCGCGGCGACGATGCCGTCGATCGGCGATTGCGGCATCAGCTCCTGCAAGCGGCGGTTTTCGGCCTCGAGCTCGCGCAATTTGGCGGCACGCGCGATCATCAGCCGCAGTGCGTCGAGATCGACCGGTTTCAGATGGAAGTCGTATGCGCCGAGCTGCACCGCCCGGAGCGCGACGTCGCGGCTGTCGTTGCCCGAGGCGACGATGATCTTGGTCTCGGGCGCCATTGCCAGCATCGCTTCGAGCGTGGCCATGCCTTCCGTGGCGGCGTCCGCCGCTGGCGGCAGACCGAGATCGAGCACGACGACGTGCGGCCGAACCCGGCGGAACTCGGCGATCGCGTCTTCGCGGTTGGTGGCGAACGCCGTGTCGCAATCCGACAAGGCCCACTTGTACTGGCGGGCGATGCCGTCGTCGTCCTCGACGATCAGAAGAGAGATTTTGCTGTCTTTCATCATGTTATGCCGCCGAGGAGACGGCTCCTTCTCGCGCTAGGGGAAGAACGATTCGCATGGTGGTGCCGGCGCCAGGTTGACTGATGACCTCGAGCTCGCCGCCGGCGGCACGCACGAGTTCGCGGGTTTGATAGGCGCCGATGCCGCTGCCGCTTGCCTTGGTCGTGCGGAACGGCCGGAACAATTCGCGATGGACGAATTCCGGGTCCATGCCGGGACCGCGGTCGGTGATCGCGATGACGTGGCGGCCATTTTCGATCGTGCCGGCGATGCTCACGATGGCGCCGGCCGGCGAAGCTTCGATGGCGTTGCTGAGCACGTGGGTCAGGGCCGAGCGCAAATCCTCGGCCGGCATGGTGACGAGCGTGGCGCTACCCGCCATGCGCGTCTCGATCGGCACGGCCGCGCCGGCGAGCGCATTGGCGACTTCGGCGATGATGCGCGCGGCGTCGGTCGGCACGGCGCGATGCGGGTCGGCTGCGGCGGCGGTGCGCGCGTTCAATTGCAACAGCAGGGCGCTCATGCGCGCGGCCGACCCTTCGATGGTGCGGAACGCGTCGGCACGGAATTCCGGATTGTCGCCGTGATGCTGGGCGTTGACGGCGATCAGGCGCAGCTGACCGGCGATATTCTTGAGGTCGTGACCAAGGAAGGCAAAGCGCTTGCCGTATTCCTCGAGGCGACGCGCGTCCGCCAATTGCTGCGCGGCGCTTTCCTCGCAGATATAGCTGGCGGCCTGGCGGCCGACGGCACGCAGGAGATCGAAGCTTTCCCAGTTCAGGTCGAACGGCGCGCGGGGATGGGCGAGGGCGATGAAGCCGATGATGCGGCCGCTGTGAACGAGCGGCACGGCGAGCCAGAATTGGCCGTCGGCGCGCCATGGGGCCGGATTGGCTTCGCCGTCGAGGACTTGCGTCCAATGGCCGCCCCGGAAGCCGGCGACGAACGTGCTGGTCAACGGCTCGATCAGCTCGGCCGGCAGGCGCATGTTGAAGAAAGCCGCCGGCCGGAATCCGACGCCTTCGTCGACAAGCCACAGCGCACCGCGTGGGCTGTCGACGATGTTGGCGACGGCGTGGATGACGCGCTGGCGCAATCCGGCGCCGTCCCGCGGTGCCGACAGGATGTCGATGAAGTTCATCCATTCGAGGCGGTAGTCGTAGCGCAGCGAGAAAAAGTTGCGCGACACCAGATAGTTGATCCGCGCCTTGATGCTGCCGGACGACAGAACCAGGGCCAGCACCAGCGTGCTGCCGAAGAGCGCGACGATCTGCGCCGCGGGTCCCCAGGTGCCGCCCCGCAGCACGGCGCCAAGGCTGGCGACGACGAGCAAGAACACGCCACTCACCACCAGGGTGAAGGCATGAAACACCAAGCCGCGGGAAATATGGTGGTCGATGCGCCAGTCGCGGTTACGCGCCAGGGTCAACGCCAGGAACGGCGCCAAGAGGCAGGTGGCCGCCGGCCGCGCCTGGGCGAAGACCGGATTGACGTGGCCGGTCAACAGCGCGGTCGAATAGAGGAACAGGCCATAAGCGAAGAAACCGCCGATGGCGATGCACAATGGCACGACGTTCCACATCCGCTTCGGCTCGATGTTGCGATAAAGGTTCTCGACCAGCAGTAGGCCCGCGATCGACAGTCCAGCGCGCGCGACAATTTGCGACCAGACGAGCGCACTTTGACCGCTATGCGCGACGTCGTTGGCCAGGGCCGCGGCACACGCGACCGCGCCGACGGCGACGGCCAGCCCGCGCGCGCCGCGCTTGGCGGTATCGCCGGCTTGCGGCCGCAGCAGCCATTCGAGCAGCGCCAGCCAGATCAGCGCCTGGACGGTTTCGAGCGACGCGACGGCGCCGCGTGCGACACCGGTTGTCGACGCGACGGCCCATAACGCCGTCGCGCCCGACGCGGCGAGGATGAAGCGGCCCTCGCGCGAAGCCTGGCCGCGCGCCAGCGTGAACAGGAACAGCGCGGCGAACGCACAGGCGCAAATCGCGGATGTGACGGCGGCGAACGTCATAGTTCAGCGCGCACCCTCGCGGAACAGGATGACGCGGACCGTCTGGATGAGGATGACGATGTCGAGGAACAGCGTGCGGTTCTTCACGTAGTAGAGGTCGTAGGCGAGCTTGTGCCGCGCATCTTCGAGCGAGGCGCCGTAGGAATAGTTGACCTGTGCCCAGCCGGTGATGCCCGGCTTCACCGAATGCCGCTCGTTGTAAAACGGGATCTGTTCGGCGAGCTGGTTGACGAAGAACGGCCGCTCCGGACGCGGGCCGACAAAGCTCATGTTGCCCTTGAAGACGTTCCAGAGCTGCGGCAGCTCGTCGATGCGGAAGCGGCGGATGATGGCGCCAACGCGTGTGACGCGCGGGTCCCGGTTGGCAGCCCATTGCGGCGCACCGTCGCGTTCGGCGTCGCTGCGCATCGAACGGAACTTGAAGAGCACAAAGCTACGGTTGTGATAGCCAACGCGTTCCTGGCGATAGAGCACGGAACCCGGGCTCTCGAGCCGTATCGCCAACGCCGTTAGCGCGATCACCGGCAACGTCACAAGCAGCAGCAGGAAGCTGACGGTGAGGTCGAAGGCGCGCTTGATCAAATTGACGACGCGGCCCTGGCGGAAGCCGTCCGAATAGATGAGCCAGCTCGGCTGCAACGCGTCGATGTCGATGCGGCCGTTCTCGCGCTCCCAAAAGGTCAGGTAGTCGACGACGTTGACGCCTTCGATCTTGCAGTGCAGCAGCTGATCGACCGGCATGCCGCGGCGTTCGTCGGTCGCAACGACCACCTCGCGCACGCCAAGCTTGCGAACGAATTTCGCCAGCGCGCGATGGTCCTTGACGCTGTCGAGATCGAGGGTCTCGGCGGAGACCAGGTGCGGATCGGCGCCAACATGGACGTAAGCACGCGGCACGAAATAATGATTGGCGTGGCGCCGCGCCAATTCAGCGATGCGTTCGGCGCGCACGCCGGTGCCGAGCACAACGACGCCACGGCGGAACATTTCAATGTCGGAAAAACGCAACAGCGCCATGCGCGTGACGACGACACAACCCATCCAAGCGGCCGCGCTCTTGAAGCAGAGCGCGTGCCAGGAACCGGCGAGACCGCCGAGCACGTCGCGCGAGAAGAACAGGCCGCCGATCGCTGCCGCCGGCACGACCATCGCCAAGGCGAGGAGCGCCTTGGTGATCAACAGCCGCGAATCGAGAAAGACGTCGTAGTTGTAAAGCCCGACCGCGCCCATCGCGCCGGTGGCGATGGCGGACATGCCGAGCGAGAACTGGATCGACGACGTGGCGAAATGGAACTCGCCGGCCAGCGCCTGTGTATTGGGTGCGGTCGCGAGATAGATCGCCGCCGCGGTCAGAAGGATTTCACACAGGCCGATGACAACGGCCGGAATCGGCACGAAATGTCCGAAGATGCGCAACATTGCCGAACCCGCCCCCGATGAAACGATTCGAGCAGGCCGTTCTGGTTGCGCCCGAGGTGTTAAAGCCGCCGACTTCTGTGGAGCGGACTGTCAATGGAGTAGCCTAGCGGCAAAGAGTTTTCAATATATAAATGAGTATTCGTGACAAATAATCCGATATTTATAAGATAAACTGACGTTCTTAGTAAATATTCATAGACTATAAGCGTCATAACTCAAATATATGGTTTACGAGTACTTAATATCGAGATCATCACGGTTAACGCCGCCGGTTCGTCCCGTCGCGTTAACCGGCTTGCCGTTGCTTTGACCGGGCAGGGGCGGCGCCCGCGTCCACAAAGACTTGTCGGCGTGGCATTTCCACCGGCCAGGCACCGCTGGAATCCAAACGCCGACAACAAATCAGGCGCCCGGGCCGCAGGCGGCATGGTAAAGGACAGTCCGAACTGTAAGACACGCCGACTGGCGTCGTCGTTCGTCGACGGCAGCGCGGCCGGTGCAGCGGGGGAGGCAGGCGATGGAATTCGGCTATTTCACGCTGAGCGACAATCACTATGAGAACAACACGCGCTCGGCCAACCAGTTCGTCGCCGATATCGTCGATGAAGCGCTCCATGCCGAGCAGACGGGATTCCATTCGGCCTGGATCGGCGAGCACCATTTCAACTCGCTGGGGGTTCTGTCCTGTCCCGATCTCGTGCTCGCCAACCTGGCGGCGAAGTCAAAACGCATCCGGCTGGCGCCGGCGGTCACGGTGCTGCCGCTGCATCATCCGATCCGTGTCGCCGAGCAATGGGCGACGCTCGACCTGT
>JAGWIH010000234.1 GCA_028866355.1 Alphaproteobacteria bacterium | reverse complement strand
TCGGCAATCGCGAGGCGGCGATCTACCTCGCCTTCGACACCTTACAGCTCGGCGTGCTGCTGTTCCTCACCGGGGGGCTGCAGAATCCGTTCGCCATCCTGATGCTGGCGCCGGCGACGGTTTCGGCAACCATCCTGACGCGGCGCACCGTCGCTGGCCTGTCGGCGCTCACGGTCGTCGCCATCACGGTCCTGGCGTTGGCGCATCTGCCGTTGCCGGCGCCGCCGGGCCAGACGATCGCGCCCGCGCCAGTCTATGTCCTCGGCATGTGGGTGGCGCTGGTATCGTCGAGCCTGTTCATCACCGGCTACAATTGGTTCGTCGCCGAAGAAGCGCGCCGCATGCGCGACGCCTACGCAGCGACCCAGCTTGCGCTGGCGCGCGAACAGCGTGTCGCGGCCGTCGGTGCGCTCGCCGCCGCCGCCGCGCATCAGCTCGGTAGCCCGCTGGCGACAATTGCGGTCGTCGCCAAAGAGCTGGTGCGGGACCTGCCCAAGAACAGCCCGATCGCCGAGGATGCGCAGCTCCTGCTGAGTCAAAGCGAACGCTGTCGCATGATCCTGGCGGATCTCGGCCGCGCCCGCGAAGGCGAAGCGATGCCGTTCAATCGCATGCCGTTCTCGGCCATCGTGCAATCGGCCGGTGAGCCGCATCACCGCGCCGGCGTGCGCGTCGTGCACGGTATCGGCGCCGGCCGCGATCCGGCGGGCGGCGCGATCGCCGAGCCGCAAGTGCCGCGCACGCCCGAAGTGTTGCACGGACTTGGCAATCTGCTCGGCAACGCGATCGATTTCGCGCGTAGCGAGGTGACGGTGACGACGAGCTGGAGCGAAGACACCGTCGCCGTCGACATCGTCGATGACGGGCCGGGCTTTTCACCGGCGCTCTTGTCGCGCGTCGGACAACCGTATATCTCCGCGCGTGCCGACGTCGGCGCGCACATGGGGCTCGGCATCTTCATCGCGCAAAGCCTGCTCGAGCGCACCGGCGCGCGGCTGTCCTTCGATAACATGACGGACGGCGGCGCGCATGTCGTGGTGGAATGGCGACGGTCGCAACTCGAAGGCGACGAGTATCGGACGGAAACGGCAACAGACACGTCAATGACGGTGGCGGCGAAATGAGCGACGGCAAAAGTGAAGTCCAGATGAATCCGGCGCTGGCCGGGCTGCCCGAAGGCGAACGCACGCTGCTCATCGTCGACGACGACGCGCCGCTTTGCCAGCGGTTGGCGCGGGCGATGGAGCGCCGCGGCTTCGTCGTCGCCACCGCCGAATCCGTCGCCGCCGGCGTGCAAGCCGTCGAAAACGCGCCGTCGGCTTTTGCGGTCGTCGATTTGCGGCTGGCCGACGGCAGCGGCCTCGACGTCGTCAAAGCGTTGCGCAAGGCGCGCCAGAACGCGCGCGTCGTGATGCTCACCGGCTACGGCAACATCGCGACCGCCGTCGCCGCGGTGAAGGCCGGCGCGGTCGATTACATCCCCAAGCCGGTCGACGCCGACGCGGTCGAGCGCGCGCTGCTGGCCACCGCCGACAGCAGCCTGCCGCCGCCGCCCGAGGATCCGATGTCGGCCGATCGCGTCCGTTGGGAACACATCCAACGCGTCTTCGAGCAGTGCGACCGCAACGTGTCCGAGACCGCGCGCCGCCTGAAGATGCACCGGCGCACCTTGCAGCGCATCCTCGGCAAGCACGCGCCGCGGAGCTGAGCGGCTTACGTCTGGATGAAGCGCCGCTCGGTGCCGTCGAGCACCAGCGCGGTCAGCGTGCCGGTGGCGAAGGCGCCGGTGTCGATGGCGATGCGGTTCGCGTGCTGCTCCGGCGTCTCGACGATGGTGTGGCCGTGGACGACGCAGGCGCCGAAATCGTCCGGCGAATTCAGGAACTCGTCGCGGATCCACAACAGATCGTCGGCCTGCTGATCGGACAGCGCGACGCCCGGCTTGACCCCGGCGTGGACGAAGAGATAGCCGCCTTCGGCGTGCGTGAGCTTCAGGCCGCGCAGGAAATCGACATGGGCGGCGGGAATCTTGTCGGCCAGCGCGCGGCGCGCGGTTTCGAAATCGGCCACATGCGGCGTGAAGCCGGAGGGCGGCCGCACGCCATAGCTCGCGAGCGTCGCGAGGCCGCCATAGGCGCCCCAATGCGGTCCGACCTCGGCTTGCTCAAGAAATTGCAGCAGATAGTCTTCGTGGTTGCCAAGCAGATGAACGCTCTCGAAGCCGGGTAGCGGCGGCTGCAACAGGAAATCGACGACGCCGCGTGAATCCGGGCCGCGGTCGATATAGTCGCCGAGATAGACAATGACCCGGCGCTGCACCGGCGCAGCGGCGGCGTCGGCCGCGATGAGCGCGTGTAGCCGGGTTAAAAGGTCGAGCCGCCCGTGCACGTCGCCGATGGCGTAAATCCGCGAGCCGGCGGGCACGGCCGGCGGCGCTCCGCCGCCGCCTGCGTTCCTGGGCATATCCTTACTATAGTCACCTAACACCGGTTTTGCTTGCCTCGGACGGCGGTTCGCCATCATAAACAGGGCTCTATGGCAGAGGCGGATCTCATCGGGTTGGTCGAGGCTTTCGGCCGCGCACGGGTGATTTGTGCCGGCGACGTCATGCTCGATCATTACGTGACGGGTCGGGTCGAGCGCATTTCACCCGAAGCGCCGGTGCCCGTGCTGCACGTCGACAGCGAAGAGCGGCGTTTGGGCGGCGCCGGCAACGTGCTGCGGAATCTGCATGCTTTGGGCGCCGAGACCTGCTTCGTCTCGGTCACCGGCGCCGACACGGCCGGCCGCGAGATCGCGCGCATGGTCGCGGCCGTCGGCAACGCCGAGGCGCACGTGCTCGCCGAACGCGACCGCGCGACATCGGTCAAGACGCGCTACGTCGCCGACACGCAACAGCTGCTGCGCGCGGATTACGAACGCGTCGCGCCGATCTCGGCGCAGACGCGCTCCGATCTGCTGGCGCAGATCAAAGCCTCGCTGCCGCATCACCAAGCCGTCATCTTGTCGGATTACGCCAAAGGCGTTCTTGTCGACGGCGTGGCATTGGACATCATCGAGATGGCGCGCGCCGCCGGCCGCAAAGTCATCGTCGATCCCAAGGGTCACGATTACGCGATCTACCAGGGTGCCACCGTCCTGAAGCCCAATCGGCGCGAGCTCGCCGAAGCCGTGGGCCATGCGCTTTCCGACGACGAGGCGGTGGTCGCCGCGGCGCGCGAATTGATCCGCCGGCACGGCTTCGGCGCCATGCTGGTGTCGTGCGGCAAGGACGGCATGCTGGTGATCGACGGCGCGGACGTTCATCGTCTCGCCGCCGAGGCGCGCGAGGTTTACGACGTCTCGGGCGCGGGCGACACGGTTGTTGCCGTGCTCGCCGCCGCGTTGGCCGCCGGCGCCAATCTGTTGGACGCGGCGCGCGCCGCCAACGTCGCCGCCGGCATCGTCGTCGGCAAGGTTGGCACCGCCGTCGTTCACGCCAATGAGCTGGCCGAAGCGCTGGTCGACCGCGACACGTTGCGCAACCGTAAGGAGCTGCCGTTGGCGTTGGCCGTCGATCATGTCGCGCGCTGGCGCCGCAACGGCCTCAAGATCGGTTTCACCAACGGCTGCTTCGATTTGATCCATCCCGGCCATGTTTCGTTGTTGAACGAGGCGCGTGCCGCCTGCGATCGGTTGGTGGTCGGTCTCAACAGCGACGCGTCGGTGCGGCGGCTCAAAGGGCCGGAGCGGCCGGTGCAGAACGAAGCCGCGCGCGCCGCCGTGCTGGCGTCGCTCGCGCCGGTCGACATGGTCGTGATCTTCGATGCCGAAACGCCGGTCGATCTCATCCG
>JAGWIH010000233.1 GCA_028866355.1 Alphaproteobacteria bacterium | reverse complement strand
GCGTTCAGCCGCGGACTTGCCGCCGATCGACGAAAATATCGCATCGGGTTATTCGGCGGCGATTCCGTCGCGACGCGCGGGCCGACAGTGCTGTCGCTCGCCGCGATTGGCCGCGTCGCACAAGGCCGCGCGATCTTGCGCAACGGCGCGCGCCCGCGCGACGTGGTCTACGTGTCCGGCACGCTTGGTGACGCCGCACTCGGTCTGGCCGCGATCAAGGGACGGCTCCCGAGGATAAGCCGCGGCGCGCGGCGCCACCTCGAACGGCGCTACCGCTTGCCCGAGCCTCGGCTCGGTTTGGGCCGGCGTTTGGTCGGACTTGCGCGTGCGGCGGCGGATATTTCCGACGGCTTGGTCGCCGATCTCGGCCATGTCTGCACCGCATCCGGCGTCGGCGCCGTCATCGAGGTCGCACGGCTGCCGCTATCGGCGTCGGCGCGTTCGGTCATCGCGTGTTCGCCGCGACAGATCCGCGCCGCGCTGACTCACGGTGACGACTATGAGATCGTTTTCACTGCGCCGTCGAATGCGGCGGGACGCATCGCTGTGGCCGCGCGCGCAGCCGGTGTGCGGGTCACGGCCGTGGGCCGCATCGTCGCTGGGCGTGGCGTACGTGTGCTCGATGCCAAAGGTCGTCAACTTCGTTTATCGCGCGGCGGCTACCGGCACGTTTGAGACGTCCTGTCGCACCGAATCGCTTGCAATACTATACGAATCCGACCTGCCGCGGCGATTGCCTCGGCCGCCGCGTTCTGGCATGTTCCGCGCGCCTTAAAAGTCCGACAGGTCCGAGTTAGGGGAATTCCGACATGAGCATTACGTCCTGGTATTGGCTGGTTATCGCATCCGGCCTGATCGCGGTGCTATACGGCATCGTTACCGCCCGCTTGGTGCTGGCGTCCGATCCCGGCACCAATCGGATGAAAGAGATCTCCGCCGCGGTCCAAGAAGGGGCGCAAGCTTATCTGCGCCGCCAATACCTAACGATCGCCATGGTCGGCGTCGTGATCTTCATCATACTTTTCCTTGCGCTCGGCTGGCATTCTGCCGTCGGCTTCTTGATCGGCTCGGTGCTTTCGGGCGCCGCCGGTTTCATCGGCATGAACATCTCGGTGCGGTCCAACCTGCGCACCGCCCAGGCGGCGCGCGGCGGTCTCGCGGCCGGATTGAAGCTTGCGTTCCGCGCCGGCGCAGTCACCGGCATGCTCGTCGTCGGTCTCGGACAGCTTGCCGTGGCGGTCTATTACATCTTCCTGCGCTCGACGCTGCCGATCGACGATCCGCGACCCATTCTCGAGGCGATGGTTGCGCTGTCGTTTGGTGCGTCGCTGATTTCGATCTTCGCGCGTCTCGGCGGCGGCATCTTCACCAAGGGCGCCGACGTCGGCGCCGATCTCGTCGGCAAGGTTGAGGCCGGCATTCCCGAAGACGATCCGCGCAATCCGGCGGTCATTGCCGACAACGTCGGCGACAATGTTGGCGACTGCGCCGGCATGGCGGCCGACCTGTTCGAGACCTACGTCGTGACGCAGGTTGCGACCATGCTGCTGGCGGCGATCTTCTTCCAAGGCGCGTTGCGCGACACCATGATGCTGCTGCCGCTGATCATCGGTGCGGTTTGCATCGTCGCGTCGGTCATCGGCACCTATTTCGTGCGCCTCGGCGCCGGCGGCCAGATCATGGCCGCGCTCTACAAGGGCGTCATCGCCGCCGGCGTTCTGTCGGCAGTCGCGATTGCTGGTGTCGTCCAGCTGACGGTCGGCTACGGTCATCCGATCACTTTGCTCGGCGGCACGATCACGGGCGGCGGCCTGCTTGTTTGCGCCTTCGTCGGCCTGGCGGTAACCGGACTGCTGGTTTGGATCACCGAATACTACACGTCGACGGCTTATCGTCCGGTGCGCAGCATCTCCCAGAGCTCGACCACCGGCCACGCGACCAACGTCATCCAGGGTCTTGCGGTTTCAATGGAAGCGACGGCGCTGCCGGTCATCGTCATTTGCGCCGGCATCGTCGTCGCTTATCTCTATTGCGGCGTGTTCGGCATCGCCATCGCGGCAACGACAATGCTGGCTCTCGCCGGCATGATCGTCGCGCTCGACGCCTATGGGCCGGTTACCGACAACGCCGGCGGCATCGCCGAAATGGCCGACCTGCCGAAGGACGTGCGCAAGATCACCGACGCACTCGACGCCGTCGGCAACACCACCAAGGCGGTGACCAAGGGCTATGCGATCGGCTCGGCCGGTCTTGCGTCGCTCGTGCTCTTTGCCGCTTACAGCAACGATCTGACGCACTATTTCCCGGATGCCGACGTAAACTTCACGCTACAAAATCCATATGTCGTAATCGGTCTCTTCATCGGCGGCCTGCTGCCGTATCTGTTCGGCGCGATGGGCATGACCGCGGTCGGCCGCGCCGCCGGTTCGGTGGTGGTCGAGGTGCGCCGGCAGTTCAAAGAGATCAAAGGCATCATGGACGGCAAGGCCAAGCCGGATTACGGCAAGGCTGTCGACCTGCTGACGCGCGCCGCGATCAAGGAAATGATCGTGCCGTCGTTGCTGCCGGTCGGCGCTCCGATCGTGCTGTTCTTCGTCATTTCAGCGATCGGCGGGAAGGGCGCAGGCTTCAGCGCGCTCGGCGCAATGCTGCTCGGCACGATCGTCACCGGAATCTTCGTCGCAATCTCGATGACGTCGGGCGGCGGCGCCTGGGACAACGCAAAGAAATACATCGAGGAAGGCCACCACGGCGGCAAGGGCTCCGACGCGCACAAGGCGGCGGTCACCGGCGACACGATCGGCGATCCCTACAAGGACACGGCGGGTCCGGCGGTCAATCCGATGATCAAGATCACCAACATCGTGGCGATCTTGCTGTTGGCGGTGCTGGCCGCGACGCACTGAGGCCGCGACGCGGCGGCCGTCAGTAACCGCCGCTGCCGCCGCCCGGCCGGTTCTTGCTGACGAAGCGGCCGAAGTTGCCGAGGAATTCCTCGATCCACGAGAACTGGCGACCGCGCGACGGCGTCGCGTTGGGATTCGGCGTGATCGTTTCGGCGTCTTTCATGCCCAGCTTGTCGACCGATTGAACGACGTTGCTCTTGTCGAACGTGATCTTGACCACGTTCTGATCGAGCGTCTGGGTCTTCAGGAAGGCGATATCCTCGGTCTTGGCGTTGACGTAGTACCAGATGTTCGGATCGAATTCGGCCACGCTCGACGGCGAGCCCAGCAACTCGGTCACCGTCGTCTTGTCGGTTTTACCCACCTGGATCTGCGACAACTTGCTCGCTTCCGGGGTGTTGCCGCGCAGGTCAACCGTCGGCTGACAGCCAAATAGCACGGTGGCACACGCGACAATCGCCGCGGCGCGCAACAAATGAGTGTTAATAAGCTTGAAAACCATGTCGATCTCGACAAAATCTTGTAGCTGGAAACGCCCGATTGTTCAATGGCGGGCACCTGGAACCATGCCGCTCGCCGCACTGTTCAACCGCAAATCCCGCACCGCCGTCCAGGCGCTTTACAGCGCGATTGTCGCGGCCGCGCGCAACCCGAGCTTCTACGCCGAATGGGGCGTGCCGGATACGCTCGACGGAAGATTCGAGCTGATCGCGCTACACGCCTTCCTGGCAATCCGTCGACTCAAGCAGTCGGGCGATAACGCCGCCTTTGCACAGGCGTTGTTCGACACCATGTTCGCCGACATCGACCGCAACTTGCGCGAAATGGGGGTCGGCGACCTGAGTGTCGGCCGCCAGGTCAAGACCATGGCCAAAGCGTTCTACGGCCGCGTCGTCGCCTACGAGCGCGGTCTCGCCGGCAGCGATAGCCTCGACGA
>JAGWIH010000232.1 GCA_028866355.1 Alphaproteobacteria bacterium | reverse complement strand
CGGCATAGGCCGGGATCCGCACGTACTGACTCGCGTCGAGCAACTGGTGGAGTGCGACGCCGATCGTGAGGATCAGCGCATAGAGCTCATAACCGTCGAACAGCCAGCCGAGATTGGTGGCGAACAACGTGTTCCATTGGCTGCGATTGAGCGAGCGATACCACGGACCCGAGACATCGGCATTAATGGCCATCACGATCCTCCCCTGATGGGGCGGTCATTCAGCCGCCGCTTTTGCGCTTATGCGCTGCGACCCTGACCGCCTCGATGATTTCTGGATAGGCACCACACCGGCACAGGTTACCAGAAAGGTAGTGCTTGATCTCGTCCTCGCTGGGTTCCGGGTTCTCGTCCAGCAACTGCTTGGTCATCAACACGAATCCTGGCGTGCAGAAACCGCACTGGAAGGCGCCGCATTCGATGAACGCCTCCTGCACCGGGTCGAGACGGTCGTCCGGCGCCAGCCCTTCGATCGTATCGACCCGCGCACCGTCGGCTCCAGCCGCCAGGAAAAGGCAGCCCGAGACGGCGCGTCCGTCGACGATCAGCGTGCAGCAGCCGCACAGCCCCTGGCCGCAGCTTTCACGCGCACCGAACAGCGCGAAGCGCTCGCGCAGCACGTCAACCAGCGTCTCATGCGTGCCGACTGCAGCAGCGACGGGCTGGCCGTTGAGCGTAAAGCGGATCGGGCGAAGCGCGCTCATCGGCCGCCCTTCGCCAGCGCGCGATAGACCGCCTCGGGCGTCAACGGCAAGTCCGTCAGCCGCACACCGACGGCGTCGTCGATCGCGTTGGCGATCGCCGGCGAGACGCCGAACGTCGCCGTCTCCCCCACGCCCTTCGCGCCAAAGGGCCCGCTTGTCTGTGTCGCAGCGACCGCTTCGTTCTCGATCCGCGTCGGCAGATCGCGCATGCCGGGAATCTTGTAATCGGCGAGGGTGGGATTGAGCAGCTGCCCGTCGGCATATTCCATGCGCTCCTGCATGGTGAAGCCGAGCTGCATTATGGCGCCGCCGGAAAGCTGCGTTTCGACGATGCGTGGATTGATCGGCGTGCCGAGGTCGGCGACGTTGATCAGGCGCGTGACGCGCACGTGGCCGGTCTCGGTGTCGACTTCGACCTCGGCGCCGGTGCCGCCGACCATCCAGAATGGCGTCGCATTGGGCGTGAGGCCGGTATCGTGGTCAGGCGATGCGTAGTCCGGCACGAAGCTGCCGACGCCGACGATGTTGCCGGCTTGCATGCCGTATTTGCGTCGAAACAACTCAGCCACGGGAATATTGCTGCCGGCCGGCAGGCCAAGCTCGGCCTTGAGCGCGTCGATTTTGGCGCGCACATCCTCGGCGGCGCGTTTGACCGCATTGCCCATGTGAAAGGTCGAGCGCGATCCGAGTGTCGCCATATCGTAGGGCGTGACGTCGGTGTCGGGATGCACGACGCGCACCGTTTCAGTGGGCACGTCGAGAACCTCGGCAGCGATCTGCGCCATCACCGTGTCGGAGCCCTGCCCCATGTCGACGGTGCTGCAATAAAGCGCACAGCTGCTGTCGGCATAGAGATTGAGGATGGCAACTGACGTCGTCGGCGCGATCGACGCCTTGAAGCCGATGCCGATACCGCGGCCGCGCTTGATCGTTCCTTGGCCATGATCGAACGATCGACCCAATCCCATGCGCTCGACCAAACGGTCGAGCACCTTGCCGGTGGCGGCGTCTTGCATCACCGTGCCGGTCGCCTGCGGCCGGCCGTCGCGCAACAGGTTGCGGCGGCGGAACTCGACCGGATCGATGCCGAGCGCGTGCGCGATCATGTCGGTGTGGCTTTCGTAAGCCCAGACAAGCTGCGGAATGCCGAAGCCGCGCAGCGCACCGGCCGGCGGCCGGTTGGTATAGAGCGCGTAGGAGTCGATCGCGACGTTGTCGATGTCGTAGGGTCCGGCGGCGGTAAAGCCCGATTTCTGCGTCACGCGCGGGCCGATGTCGGCGTAGGCGCCGCCGTTCCACCAAACCTCGCACTCGCGCGCCGTGACGCGCCCGTCCTTGCTGACTGCGCTCTTGATGCGGAACGTCGACGGATGCTTGGTGATGGTGAAGAACTGCTCGTCCATCGCCAGCGCGATTTTGACCGGCCGGCGCGTCAGCAACGCCAGCGCCGCCACCAGCGCCTCGAGCTTGATGTAGAGCTTGGCGCCGAAGCCGCCGCCGAGAAACGCCGTTTTGACGCGTACGCGGTTCTCCGGCCAGCCCAGCAACCGCGCGATTTCGATACGCACGAAAGACGGGCTTTGCGACGCCGTGTGAATCGTTAGCGTGCCATCGCCCGGCTCCGCCGCCGAGACGAACGGCTCGAGCGGTGTATGCATCACCGGTTGGGTTGTGAACGTGTGCTCGAAGACGTGGTCGGCCGCGGCGAAGGCTTTCTTGGTATCGCCGCGGCGCAAATGAAAATCCAGCGCGAGATTGGTGCCTTTGCGGCCTTCGAGATGCTTCAGGTCGGGGAAGGTGCCGGCGGGCTTCAGGACATCATGGACGATGACCTTCGATGTCATCGCCTCGACTTCATTCGTTACCGTCGGCAATTCGTCGTATTCGGCCACGATCAGGCGCGCGGCCTCCTCGGCGACATGAGGATCCTCGGCCAGGACGACGGCAACCGGCTCGCCGATGTGCCGCACCTTGTCGATTGCGAGAATCGGCTGATCGTGGAACGCCGGTCCGTAATAGGGATTGGCAATGACGCGACGGATGTCATCGCTGACGCAAACCGCGTGCACACCCGGAACCTGGCGCGCGGCTGCGACGTCGATGCGGCGAATACAGCCATGCGCCACCACGCTGCGGAAGATTTTGCCGTGCAGCATGCCCGGCAAGCGCAAATTATGGATGTAGTCGGCGCGGCCGGTCACCTTGGCGCGGCCCTCGAGCCGCGGCAGCGAGCGTCCGACCTGGCCGGCTTTAACCGTCGTGCTCATGCGGGTACTCCGCCGCCGGCTTGGGCGGCGCGCAAGGCGCGGCCGACGAACACCTTCACCAGCTGTTTCTTGTAGGCGACGGAACCGCGTGCATCACTGAAGACTTCGGCCTCTTCGGCGGCGGCCGCGCCGGCGCGTGCGAGCAACGCATCGTCGAGCCCATATCCGGCGATCACGCTTTCGGCCATGGCGAGGCGCGTCGGCTTTTCGGTCGCCGCGCCGAGCACGATCCGTGGCGACTTGACCGTCCCGCCGCTATCGTCCCAGGCGACGGCCACGCCCAGTGCCGGCCAGTCGTCGGCCGAGCGTGTGGTGCATTTGACATAGGCCGCGCGCTTGCCGCCGGCCGGCGGAATGATCGCCTCGACGATCAGCTCGTCGCCTTTACATTGGGTCTCGTAAAGGCCGGTGGCGAAGCCATCGACCGGCACGGTGCGCTCGCCGCGCGGACCGGCCAGAACCAGACGCGCGTCGAGCGCAATGAGCACCGGCGGCAGGTCGCTGTGCGGATCGGCATGGGCGAGATGGCCACCGAGCGTTGCGACGTTGCGCACGCGCACGTTCGATAACGTCCGCAGCGTATGGCCGATCACTGGACAGCCGCGCCGCAACTCAGGCGCGCGTTCGAGTGCGGCGAGCCGGACCATCGCGCCGATGCGCAAGGCGCCGTCCGGCTCGACGCGAACGCGCGCCAACCGGTCCCCGGCCGCCCGCAGGCTGACGAGCCGTTTCGGCCGGAAGAACCCCGACTTCATCAGCAGCATCAGCGCGGTGCCGCCGGCCAGCGGCCGCACCGCGGGATCGTCGGGATCGAGCAGCTTGAACGCTTCGCCGAGCGATGACGGCTCGACGAGATCGAACGGCATCACGCGACCACCACC
>JAGWIH010000231.1 GCA_028866355.1 Alphaproteobacteria bacterium | reverse complement strand
TATGTCGAGCTGCAACGCCACAACACGGCGATCGAAGAGCGCATCGATGCGACGCTGATCGAATTGGCGCTGGCGCGGGACTTGCCCCTGGTCGCCACCAACGACGTGCATTTCGCCGAGCGCGACGATTACGCAGCGCACGACGTGCTGCTGTGCATCGCCCAAGGCACGACGATCGCCGACGACAACCGCAAGCGGCTGACGCCCGAGCATTATTTCAAATCGGCGAACGAAATGCGCATCGCCTTCGCCGACGTGCCGGAGGCCTGCGACAACACGCTGGTGATCGCGCAGCGCTGTGCCTTCATGCCGGAACCGCGCCAGCCCATCCTGCCGCCGTTCAAGAGCGCATCGGGCCGCGACGAAGCGGCGGAGCTGCGCGAGGTCGCCGCCGCGGGCCTGGAACGCCGCTTGGAGCGGGCGCTGCCGGCCGGTCTCGGCGCGGCGCAACGCGACGCGGCGGCGGCGCCTTATCGCGAGCGGCTGGCTTTTGAACTCGAAATCATCGTGAAGATGGGATTCGCCGGCTATTTCCTGATCGTCGCCGAGTTCATCCAGTGGGCGAAGGCGCAGAACATTCCGGTCGGGCCCGGCCGCGGTTCGGGCGCCGGCTCCTTGGTCGCCTGGTCGCTCACCATCACCGACCTCGATCCGCTGCGCCTTGGCCTGGTGTTCGAGCGGTTTCTCAATCCCGAACGCGTGTCGATGCCCGACTTCGACATCGATTTCTGCCAGGACCGGCGCGACGAGGTCATCCGCCACGTTCAAGAGCGTTACGGCAGCGATCGCGTGGCGCAGATCATCACCTTCGGCAAGCTCCAGGCGCGCGCGGTGCTGCGCGACGTCGGCCGCGTTCTCGGCATGCCCTACGGCCAGGTCGACCGCATCTGCAAAATGGTGCCGAACAATCCGGCGGCGCCGGTGACCTTGCAACAGGCGATCGACGGCGAGCCGATGCTGCAACAGATGCGCGACGACGATCCGCAGGTGGCGCGGCTGATCGAGATCGCATTGCAGCTCGAAGGCCTTTATCGGCACGCCTCGACGCATGCCGCCGGCGTGGTGATTGGCGATCGGCCGCTCGATGAATTGGTCCCCATGTATCGCGATCCGCGCTCGTCCATGCCGGTGACACAGTTCAGCATGAAATACGTCGAGGCGGCCGGGCTGGTGAAGTTCGACTTCCTCGGCCTCAAGACGCTGACCGTGCTGGCGAAGGCGCGCGACCTGTTGGCGGCGCGCGGCGTGCCGATCGATCTGAGCAATCTGCCGCTCGACGACAGCAAGACCTTCCGGCTCTTGGCCCATGGCGAGACCGTCGGCGTGTTCCAGCTCGAAGGCGCGGGCATGCGCGACGTGCTGAAGAAGCTCGACGCCGACCGTTTCGAGGACATCATCGCGGTCAATGCGCTCTATCGGCCCGGTCCGATGGAGAATATTCCGCGCTATATCGCGGTGAAACACGGCAACGAGCGGCCGGAATACATGCATCCCGACCTCGAGCCGATCCTCGAGGAAACCCAGGGCATCATCATCTACCAGGAACAGGTGATGGAGATCGCCAAGGTGCTGTCGGGGTATTCGCTCGGCAGCGCCGATCTGCTCCGCCGCGCCATGGGCAAGAAGATCAAGTCCGAGATGGAGGCGCAGCGCAAACAGTTCATCGACGGCGCCAAGGCCCACGGCGTCAGCGACCGCCTCGCCGAATATATCTTCGAGCAGGTGGCAAAGTTCGCCGGTTACGGCTTCAACAAGTCGCATGCCGCCGCCTATGCGCTGGTCGGCTATCAGACCGCGTATCTGAAGGCCAACTATCCGGTCGAGTTCATGGCGGCGTCGATGACGCTCGACCTCGGCAACACCGACAAGCTCAACGTTTTCCGGCAGGAGTGCGACCGGCTCGGCATCAAGCTGCTGCCGCCCGACATCAACCGGTCCGACGTCGAGTTCGCGGTCGAGGCGGCGGACGAGAGCGGCGCGATCCGCTATGCGCTGGCCGCCGTGAAGGGCGTGGGATCGGGTGCGATGCGCGCGGTCGTCGCCGAGCGCGCGGCGCACGGTCCGTTCAAGACCCTGTTCGATTTCGCCGCGCGCATCGATCCCAAGCATTTCAACAAGCGGCAGTTCGAAAGCCTGGTGAAGGCCGGCGCCTTCGACGCCATCGCGCCCAACCGGGCGCAGGCCTTTGCCGCGATCGAGCTCTTGCTGCGTCACGCCAACGCCTCCGCCAACGAGCGCGCAAGCCAGCAGGTCAATCTGTTCGGCGGCGCTTCGGGTCCGGCCGCCGGCCCGGCGCTGCCGGCGATCACCGATTGGCCGCTGGCCGAGCGTCTGCAAAAGGAATTCGAGGCGATCGGCTTCTATCTCTCGAGCCATCCGCTCAGCCCCTACGGCAAAAGCCTGGCGCGCCTCGGCGTGCTGCGTTTTGCCGACCTCGCCCGCAGGCCCGCCGGCGCGGAGACGCGCGTCAAGCTTGCCGGCGTCGTCATCGGCAGCAAGGAACGCACGTCGGCGCGCGGCAACCGCTTCGCCTTTCTTCAGGTCTCCGACATGAGCGGCATCTACGAGGTGATGGCGTTCTCGGAAGTGCTGCGCGACAGCCGGCCGCTGCTGGATTCCGGTCAGCCGTTGCTGGTGACCGCCGATGTCCGCGTCGAAGGCGATACGTTCCGCCTGACGGCGCAGCGCATCGAGGCGCTCGACAAAGTTGCCGCCGGCGCCGCGGCCGGGCTGCGGCTGGTGGTGGAGCGCGAAGAGGCGTTGCCCGGCGTGCGCAAGGCGGTGGCGGCCGAAAGCGGCGGGCGGGGACGGGTGAGCGTGGTGGTGGCCTTGGACGACGCACGCGAAGTCGAAATTGCGCTGCCGGGCGGCTTCAAGGTGACGCCGCGCCTGGCCGCCGCGCTGCAAACCGTGCCCGGCATCCGCGAAGTGGCGGAAATCTGACGCCCTCGCGTCATGGCGAGCGCGGCGAAGCCATCCAGCCACGCGGCCCTGGATTGCTTCGGCGCACTGCGCCTCGCAATGACGTTTGACGCGCGCCGCCGCTTCTGTCGGCGCGTTTGACGCGCCACAGCCGCGAACGGCAAGGCGGCCGACGGAAGATTAACGATCCGCGCTCGACTTGACATTCTTGCGTTAACTATTTGGCGGCAACAGTCGAGATTTCGTTTTGACTGGAGAGCTTTTGCGCTTGCAATAGTAATTCTCTCGGCTATATTAACATTACCTTTTGGTAATCTTAATACGGCGCGGGCTTCAAACCCGCACCGGACGCGGGGGTTGAGTCGCTATGGCCGGACGCAGTGGTGGCGCGCAAAGTCGCCCGGGGTGGGTGCTCGAAGCCGACCTCGATCCCGTCGACGAGCAATTGCGGCGTCGGCGCTGGCGCATTTTGCGCGCGGTGTTGCCGATCGGCCACGGGCTCGATCCGTTGCCGACCTGGGTCAAGACGCCGGAGCAATTCATCGGCTGGCTCATCGGGCGGCTGAGCCCTGCCGGCTTGCGGACCTATTTCGAGGATCTCGAGGAGATCGCCAAACAGACTTGCGATCTCGAACTGTTGCGGCTGGCGCGTCGCTATCAGGGCCAGCGCTGACTTTCGGCGAGACTCGACGCGTTGTCACTTGAGCGCGGCCGCAGAATCACCTTAGGGTTTCATTTGCGTGACAGCCACGCGCGGGTGGGGGCGTCATGGGTTGCGGCAGCCAGGTGATTTTGCGGCAGGCCAAATTTTCAGTCGGCCAGATCGTGCGCCACCGGCTTTATCCGTTCCGCGGCGTGATCTACGACGTCGATCCGATCTTCAACAATTCCGAGGAATGGTACCAATCGATCCCGGCCGACCGGCGGCCGTCGAAGGA
>JAGWIH010000230.1 GCA_028866355.1 Alphaproteobacteria bacterium | reverse complement strand
GGTAAGGCAGCGCTTGACGTTAAATTGTGCCAGCTGGTCAATCTTTCGGATGGCGGTCAGCCCGTGCGGATGTCGAAGCGCACCGGCAATTTTGTTACCTTGCGCGACGTGATCGAGCGCGTCGGCAAGGACGTCGTCCGCTTCGTCATGCTGACCCGGCGGAACGATCAGACGCTCGATTTCGATTTTGCCAAGGTGGTCGAGCAGTCGAAGGATAATCCCGTGTTCTATGTGCAGTATGCCCATGCCCGCGCGCGCTCGGTTTTGCGGTTGGCGGCGCAGCATTTTGGCGCCGACGAATTGACGCCGGCGATGCTGGCGCGCGGCCCGTTGACGATGCTCGAGGACGCCGATGAGATCGCGCTGGTGCGGCAGCTGGCCCAGTGGCCGCGCACCGTTGAAGGCGCGGCGCAGATGCACGAGCCGCATCGCATCGCCTTTTATTTGCAGGAGGTCGCGGCGTCGTTCCATGCCTTGTGGAACAAGGGCAACACCGATGCCGGACTGCGCTTCGTCGTCGAAAGCCAGCGCGAATTGACGCGCGCCCGTCTGGCGTTGGTTCAGGCCGTCGCGTTCATTATCGCCTCGGGCCTCAAGGTGATCGGCGTGACGCCGGCCGAGGAGTTGCGCTGATGGCGTTCGGCGCCGATCCAGAAGATCGGATTCCCGGCGCGTCTCCGCGGGCGCCGTCGCGATGGCCGCGGCATTTCGGCGCGTCGGTACGCGTCGGTGTCGTGCTGGTCGTGCTTGGCGCCGCCGCCACGTCGGGATGGCCTTATATTAAGGAGCATTTCCTCACGCCGAGCGCGCCCTCAGGTCCGCTGCCGGTGATCGGTCCCGGCGACGAGCCGATCAAGGAAGCGCCGAAGCAGCCCGGCGGCATGCAGGTGCCGGATCAGGACAAGGTCATCCTCAACGGTCCGGCGGCGCAGCCCAAGGTCGAGCAAATCCTGCCGCCGCCGCCGGCACCGCTGCCGTCGCCAACGCCGGCGGTGCCGCCCGCCGTCGTGCAGACGCCGCCGCCACCGTCGCCGGCACCACCGGTGTCATCAGCCGCAGCGGTGACACCGTCACCGCCGGTTGCTGCGAGTGCGCCGCCACCGGTTTCGGCCACCCCATCGCCGCCCGCGCCGCAAGCAGCGCCGGTGACATCGCCACCACCGCCGCCGCCGTCGCGACCAGCGAGTGTCGTCGCTGCCAATCCACCGGCGACATCAACTGCGCCGGCGTCCGGCGAGCAAGTGCCGCCGGCGCTCGCGGGGCACGGCTGGTTCGTTCAACTCGGCGCCGTCAGCTCGACGGCGGCCGCCCAAGCCGAGTGGACGCGCTTGAAGCGCGCCCAGACCGATCTGCTTGCGTCGCTGTCGGCGAACGCCGTGCGTGTCGAACGCGCCGGCGGCGTGATCTATCGCATCGAGGCCGGACCCCTTGCCGATGGCGGCGCCGCATCGCAGTTGTGCCGGTCGCTCCAGCAACGTCATGTCGCCTGTATCGTCCTCCGCCCGTGAGCCGCGCGCGGCGATCTTCGGCTGCGCCGGGCTGACGCTGTCGACCGCCGAGCGCGACTTCTTTCGCGCCGTCAATCCGCTGGGCTTCATTCTGTTTCAGCGCAATTGCGCCGATCCCGATCAAGTGCGCACGCTGGTCGCGGCGTTGCGCGCGTGTATCGGCACGGACGATGCGCCGGTGCTGATCGACCAGGAAGGCGGTCGCGTCGCGCGTCTCAAGCCGCCGCACTGGCGGAATTATCCGACCGCCGCAACCTTGGCCGCCGCGCCGCGCGAGGCGACTTTCCTGGCAGCGCGACTGATCGCGGACGATCTATCGGCGTTGGGCATCACGGTCGATTGCGCGCCGGTGCTCGATTTGGCGATTGCGGGCGCCGACCCGATCATTGGCGACCGCGCTTATGGTGCAGCGCCGGCGACGGTCGCGGATTTCGGACGGGCCGTCTGCGAGGGACTGCTGGCGGGCGGCGTGTTGCCGGTCATCAAGCATATTCCGGGACACGGCCGCGCGACCGTCGACAGCCACAAGGCGCTGCCGGTGGTCACCGCCGCCGCGCCGGAGTTGGTTGACAGCGATTTCGCGCCTTTTCGCGCGCTCCATGACATGCCGTGGGCGATGACCGCCCACATCGTCTATCAGGCACTCGATCCCGACCGTCCGGCCACTCTGTCGCGGCGGCTGATTGACGAGACGATTAGGGCTAGCATTGGCTTCGACGGCGTGCTGATTTCTGACGATCTTTCGATGGCGGCGCTTCCCGGGACCTTGGCGGAGCGGGCGAAAGGCGCGCTCGAAGCGGGATGCGACGTGGTTTTGCATTGCAATGGTGATCCGGTGGAAATGACGGCAATCGCAGGCTCGATCGGGCCTTTGACCCCGGCGGCGCACCGCCGGCTGGCGCGCGGCGAGGCGCGACGGCGGGCGGCCGATCAAGGCGCCGTCGCGTTCGATCGCGCGGCGGCCGAGGCACGACTCGATGCCTTGCTCGGAGGCCGCGCATGATCTCACCGCAAATGGCCGGCCTGCTGCGCGAAATATCGGTGCTGGCGCTACCGGCGATTTTCGCCATCACGCTGCACGAAGCGGCGCACGGCTACGTCGCATTGCGGTGCGGCGACGACACGGCGCTGCGTGCCGGCCGCGTCACGTTCAATCCACTGCGGCACATCGATCTGTTCGGCACCGTTCTCATGCCGGTGCTGCTGTTTCTGTTGACGCGCGGCCAGTTCCTGTTCGGTTATGCCAAACCGGTGCCGGTCAATTTTAACCGGCTCAACCGGCCGCGGCGCGACATGGTGTGGGTCGCGCTCGCCGGACCGGCGGTGAATATCCTGCTGGCGGTCGTCTCGGCGCTCCTGTTCTGGTTCGCGCCGCATCTGCCGAAGACGTTTCAGGAATGGTTCCTGCTCAATCTGACCAATTCGGTCGTCATCAACGTCATTCTCGCCGTGTTCAACATGATCCCGCTGCCGCCGCTCGATGGCGGGCGCGTCGCAGTCGGCATTCTGCCGGACGCGCTCGCCTTTCCGCTGGCGCGAATGGAACGCTATGGCATCTTGATCCTGGTCGGCGTGCTGATCCTGCTGCCGTTGATCGGTGCGCAGATCGGCATCGACTTGAACGTCGTCGGTCACGTCGTCGACGGGCCGGTGAACTGGATCCTCAGCGCGATCAGCAAGATCACGGGGGTCGGATGAGCGACGTCGAACCCTTCGAGATGGCGAAGCCCGCGCCGGTGCCCGGCGCCGATCTGGTCGTCGATCTCGAGGGCTATCAAGGACCGATCGATCTGCTGCTCAACCTGGCGCGCGAGCAGAAGGTCGACCTGCTGCAGATTTCGATCCTCAAGCTGGCGGATCAGTATCTCGCGTTCATCTCGGCGGCCCGCAAACTCCGGCTCGAAATTGCCGCCGATTATTTGGTGATGGCGGCATGGCTCGCCTATCTCAAGTCACGCTTGCTGCTGCCGCAGCCGCCGAGCGCCGGCGAGCCGAGCGGCGACGAACTGGCGGCGGCGCTGGCGCATCGGCTGAAGCGGCTCGAGGCGATGCAACAGGCGGCGACGCGATTGTTCGCCCGGCCGCTGGTCGGTCGCGACGTGTTCCTGCGTGGTGCGCCCGAAGGTTTGCCGCGCACTTATCTGCCGGTGTGGGGAGACACGCTTTACGATTTGCTGAAGGCGTACGGCGACCAGAAGCTCCGGCACGAGGTCAGCGTGCTGCAGATCGCGCCGACCGAGCTTTATTCGATGGACGAGGCGCTCGAACGCATGGCGCGCTTCCTCGGCCACATGCCGGATTGGCGGACGCTGATGAGTTTCCTGCCGCCCGATCTCGGCGACGGCCTGGTGCGCCGCTCGGC
>JAGWIH010000229.1 GCA_028866355.1 Alphaproteobacteria bacterium | reverse complement strand
ACATGTCGCCGCGCGCGTGCGCGAAGCCTTTGCGTACCGCGTCGCCTTTGCCCCTTCCGTCTTGCTTGAACAGCTTGATGTCGCGTCCGGGATTGGCGGCCTTGACGCGCACGATCTCGTCCCAAGTTCCGTCGCTGCTACCGCCTTCGACGAAGACGATTTCGAGGTCGTCGCAGAATTGCGGAATGCGCGCGACGATCGCCGGAACGTTGCCGCGCTCGTTGCGGCACGGCACGATGACGCTCGCCGAAAGGTTCTCGCGCGCGCCGCTCGGCCGCGGTCGCGCCACCAGATAGTGCCGCAGGCATAGTTTGCGGATGAACGGCAGCGTCGCGATCACGCGGTTGATCAGCGTGCCGATGCCGAACAGCCGCTTGGGGATGAGCTGGCGCCATTCGGTGCGCACCGGCTCGAACCCCGCCAGCTCGAGCAGGTTGGCGATGTCCGCCGGCCGCAGCCAGTTGGTCAGCGGCTCGGGCATGCGCAGCTTGAAGATTTCGGCCAGTCGCAGCACCGGCTCCCAAAGATAATTGTGATAGGCGACGACAAGGCGCGTGTCGGGACGGCACAGCGCCAGCAGGCTTTGGAACGTCCCTTGGCAATCGTCGAGCATGCCGATGGCATCGGCGATGACGATGACGTCGAACGGGCCCGGCAGGTCGGCGATCGTCGCCGGATCCTCGATGTCGCCGACGACAAAATCGAGCGCCGGATACGCCGCGCGGGCGCGCGCGATCATCGGCTCCGAGATGTCGACGCCGACGCCTTTCTCCGGCTTTAGCGCGGCCAGCAGCCCACCGGTGCCGCAGCCGATCTCGAGCACGCGCAAGCCTTGCGGAATCAGGAATCCGAGATAGCGCCGGTCGTCATCGTGGAAGGCGCGGTTCTTGGCGATGAACGCGTCGCGCTCGGGCGCCCAGCGGTCGGAGATCTCGCGCAGGCGTTGCTTGCGCGGAGATAGGGGCCGCGCCGGGGCGGTGGTGGCGTCTGCGAGCATGCGCGGTCGAGATATACGCGAGTCGCTTCCGCGGTGCCACAAAGCCGTTGCGAATGGCCGCCATCCGCAAAGAGCGGCGGCGCTGACCCGCGCGGTCGGTTAACATCGTCGCGCATGTCCGGTTTCGTCACCCGGCCGATGGTTGTCGCCCTGATCGTCGCCTGCGGCCTGTTCATGGAAAACCTCGACGGCACGGTGATCACCACCGCCTTGCCGACCATGGCGGCTTCCTTCGGCGACACGCCAGCACGGCTCAGCCTCGGCGTGACCGTCTACATGATCAGCCTCGCCATCTTCATCCCGATCAGCGGCTGGGTTGCCGACCGGTTCGGCGCGCGCACGGTGTTCCGCGCCGCGATCGCCGTGTTCACCGTCGGCTCGGTCCTTTGCGGCCTGACGCACAATTTGCTCGAGCTGGCGGGCGCGCGCATCGTCCAGGGCATCGGTGGGGCAATGATGGTGCCGGTCGGCCGGCTCATTCTGTTGCGCAGCGTGTCGAAATCCGAGCTCGTGCGCGCCATGGCCTATCTCACGGTGCCGGCGCTGTTGGGGCCGGTGCTCGGTCCGCCTGTCGGCGGTTTCATTACGACCTACGCCAATTGGCGGTGGATTTTCTTTCTCAATGTGCCGATCGGCATCCTCGGCATGGTGCTGGTCACGTTGCTCATCGACAACACCAAGGAAGCTTCCGTTCCCGATCTCGACTGGTTCGGATTTCTGTCGAGCGGCGGCGCCTTGGCGGGTCTGGTCTATGGCCTTGATCTCATCGGCCGGCCGCTGGTCCCGGCGGATGTCATTGTCGGCATTCTGGCGGCCGCCATCCTGCTTGGCGCGATCACCGTGTGGCACGCGTTGCGGCATCCGCATCCGCTGATCGACTTGGCGCTGCTGCGCGTGCCGAGCTATTGCATCAGCATCCTCGGCGGTTCGCTTTTCCGCATCGGTTCCGGCACGCTGCCGTTCCTGCTGCCGATCATGTTGCAGGTCGGCTTCGGCGTCACGGCCTTCACTTCGGGCCTGCTGACCTGTGCCGCGGCGATGGGTTCGTTCACGATGAAAATGGCGGCGCGGCCGATCCTGCGCCGGTTCGGCTTCCGCCGCGTGCTGATCGGCAACGGCATCATCAGTGCCCTGTCGATCACGCTGTGCGCCACCTTCTGGCCGACGACCCCGCACGTCGTGATCCTGGCCGCGCTGCTGGTCAGCGGTTTCTTCCGTTCGCTGCAATACACCAGCCTCAACACCGTCGCGTATGCCGAGATCGGCCACAGCCGGATGAGCGCTGCGACCAGCGCCGCTAGCATGATGCAGCAGCTGTCGAACGGACTCGGCGTTGCCTTCGGCGCGCTCTTGCTGCAAATCGCGCGGCACTGGAGCGGTGAGCTGACCGTGGCCGATTTCCACGCCGCCTTTGGGTGTGCCGGTCTGGTGGCGCTCGTCGCGGTTGTGATTTTTCTGCGTCTCGACCCGGCGGCTGGAGCCGAGATCAGCGGCCATCGTGTCGCCACGAGCGACATCAAGCCAAGCAGCGCTTGAGACGACACGTAGCGCGAGCAGGCGTGCGCCCGTCGCCCGTGCTATAGAACCGCCATGCCCGAGACCGAATCGGCGCCGGTCGCGCCCGTTTCCACCGCCCCGCCGCCCTATCTCGCCGAGCTCAACGAGGCCCAACGCCGCGCCGTCGACGCGGTGGACGGGCCGGTGTTGGTCCTGGCGGGCGCCGGCACCGGCAAGACCCGGGTGCTGACGGCGCGACTCGCCCACATCCTCGCCACGCGCCGCGCCTGGCCGTCGCAAATCGTCGCCGTCACCTTCACCAACAAGGCGGCGCTCGAGATGCGCGCGCGGCTGGAGCGGCTGATCGGCCAGGCCGCCGAAGGCCTGTGGCTCGGCACCTTCCATTCGATCGCCGCGCGCATCCTGCGCCGCCACGCGGAGATCGTCGGGCTCAAGCCCAATTTCACCATCCTCGACGCCGACGACCAGCTGCGCTTGGTGAAGCAGGTTGCCGCTGCCGAAAACATCGACGAGAAACGGTGGCCGGCTCGCACCATCCTGGGCGCGATCGAGCGCTGGAAGGATCGCGGCCTGGCGCCCGACAAGGTGACCGATCCGGGCGATCTGGCCGATGGTCGCGCGCTCAAGATCTATCGCCAGTATCAAGACCGGCTCCAGACGGTGAACGCCGCCGATTTCGGCGACCTGCTGCTCCATAACCTGACGGTGTTCCAGGCGCGGCCCGAGATCGCCGCCGAATATCAGGAGCGGTTCCGTTACATCCTGGTCGACGAATATCAGGACACCAACGTCGCGCAATATCTCTGGCTGCGGCTGCTGGCGCAGAAATACAAGAACCTGTGCTGTGTCGGCGACGACGACCAGTCGATCTATTCCTGGCGCGGCGCCGAGATCGGCAACATCCTGCGCTTCGAGAAGGATTTCCCGGGCGCGCAGATCGTCCGGCTTGAGCAGAACTACCGCTCGACGCCGCACATCCTGGCGGCGGCCTCGGCGCTGATCGCCAAGAACGCCGGCCGGCTCGGCAAGACGCTGTGGACCACCGCCAATGAAGGCGAGCGCGTCTTGCTGCGCGGCCTGTGGGATGGCGAGGAAGAAGCGCGCTGGGTCGGCGACGAGATCGAAAGCCTGCAACGCAAGGGCGAACGGCTGTCGCAGATCGCCATCCTGGTGCGCGCCGGCTTCCAGACGCGCGAGTTCGAGGAACGTTTCATCCAGATGGGCCTCGCCTATCGCGTCGTCGGCGGCCCGCGTTTTTATGAACGCCAGGAAATCCGCGATGCGCTCGCCTACCTACGCCTCGTGCATCAGCCGGCCGACGATTTCGCCTTCGAGCGCGTCGTCAACACGCCGCGG
>JAGWIH010000007.1 GCA_028866355.1 Alphaproteobacteria bacterium | reverse complement strand
CGCGCTCGGCATCGTCGCCGTCATCACCAAGCACGAGCTCGTCCTGGTGATCATCGGCGGCCTGTTCGTGCTCGAGACGGTTTCGGTGATCGTTCAGGTGGTGAGCTTCAAGCTGACCGGCCGCCGCGTCTTCCGCATGGCGCCATTGCACCACCATTTCGAAAAGAAGGGCTGGCACGAACCGACGATCGTCATCCGTTTCTGGATCATCGCCTCGATCCTGGCGATCGCCGGCCTGTCCACGCTCAAGCTGCGGTGAGGCGATGATCGAGGTTGATCAATTCCGCAACCAGACAATCGCCGTGCTCGGCCTGGCGCGTTCGGGCCTTGCTGCTGCCGAAGCGCTGAAACGCGGTGGCGCGCGGGTCGTCGCCTGGGATGACGCCGCGGCCCGGCGCGACGCGGCGACGCGTGTCGGCTTCGAGCTCGTCGATCTGGCGGCTGACCTTGCCGGCGCTAAGGCGCTGGTACTCTCGCCCGGCATCCCGCACACCTTCCCGCAGCCGCATCCGGCGGCGGCGCACGCCAAGGCGGCCGGCGTGCCGATTGTTGGCGACATCGAGTTGTTGGCGCTGGCGCAAAAGGCGGCACGCTTCGCCGGCATCACCGGTACCAACGGCAAGTCGACGACGACAGCGCTGACCGCCCACATTCTGGCCAAAACCGGCCGCAAGGTGGCGGTCGGCGGCAATCTCGGCGTCCCGGCCTTGCTGCTCGAAGCGCTCGGCACCGACGGCACCTATGTCCTGGAACTCAGCTCCTACCAGCTCGAGTTGACGCGCAGCCTGGTGCTCGACGTCGCGGTGCTGCTCAACATCACGCCCGATCACCTCGACCGTCACGGCGGCATCGAGGGCTATGTCGCCGCCAAACGGCGTCTGTTCCACGGGCAGAGCACGCAGCATACGGCGGTCGTCGGCGTCGACGACGATATCTGCCGCGGTATTTTCGCCGCGCTCAAAGAAGCCGGAAAACAGCGTGTTGTGCCGATCTCGGCGCAGGGTCGCGTCGCCGGCGGCGTTTACATGATCGACGGCACGTTGATCGACGATCTCGACGGCGCCGCGCGGCCGGTATTGGCGATGGCCGAGGCGCCGCGGCTGCCCGGCACGCACAACGGCCAGAATGCAGCGGCGGCTTATGCGGCAGCGCGTGCGCTCGGCTGTGAAGCCGACGCCGTGGTGCGCGCGATCACGACCTTTCCAGGCCTGGCGCACCGCCAGGAATGGGTCGCGACCATCGACGGCGTCCGCTATGTCAATGATTCCAAAGCAACCAACGCCGACGCTGCCGAGAAGGCGCTGGTCTGCTACGACGACATCTATTGGATTGCCGGCGGTAAGCCGAAAGAAGACGGCATCGACCCGCTGGCGCCGCTTTTCCCGCGCATCCGGCACGCGTTCCTGATCGGCGAAGCAGCGCCGCGTTTCGCGCATACGCTCGACGGCAAGGTCGCCTACGACATGTCGGGCACGCTCGATGCCGCGGTCGCCGCGGCGCGCCACGCGGCGCTCAACGACCGCAAGCGCGGCGCCGTGGTTCTGCTGTCGCCTGCCTGTGCGTCGTTCGATCAATTCCGCGATTTCGAGGACCGCGGCGATCAGTTCCGCCGCATGGTCGAGGCCCTGCCCGGGAGGCGCGCGTGAACTTCGCCCGCACCGACCGCAGGGCCGTCGCGCAATGGTGGTGGACCGTCGACCGCTGGATGCTGGCCGCGCTAGCCGGCCTGATCGCCTTCGGCTCGCTGCTGGTGATGACGGCGAGCCCGTCGGTTGCCGTTCACATGCACACAGACCGGCTGCATTTCGTCGTCCGCTATTTCGCGGTGCTGCCGGTGGCGATGGCGGTGATGTTCGCGATGTCGCTGCAGAGCCCGCGCACGGTGCGGCGTATCGCCATTGTCGGCTTCGCAGTTTCGCTCGCGCTGCTAATCGCGACACCGTTCATCGGCGTCGAGGTCCTCGGCGCGCGCCGGTGGATCGAGTTGGCCGGCTTCCAGCTGCAACCCTCGGAATTCATCAAGCCGTGCTTCGCCGTCGTGTGCGCCTGGCTGTTCGCCAAGTCGCGCGAGCAGCCGGATTTTCCGGGCCAGTGGATCGCCGTCGGACTGTTTGCCGTCATCATCATCCTGCTGATCCGTCAGCCCGATCTCGGCATGTCGGTGGTGGTGTCGGCGGTTTGGTTTACCCAGTTATTCCTCGCCGGGCTTCGCATCGCGCAGGCGGCGATGGTGCTCGGCCTCGGCGCCGGTGGCTTGGTAGCGGCCTATTTCGCGCTGCCGCACGTTACCAGCCGCGTCGACCGGTTCTTCGATCCGGCCAGTGGCGATTCCTATCAAGTCGACCGCGCCATGGACGCGTTCGCGCACGGTGGCCTGTGGGGCGTCGGTCCCGGCGAAGGCACGATCAAGCAATCGCTGCCCGACGCGCATGCCGATTTCGTCTTTGCCGTCGCCGGCGAGGAGTTGGGCCTGTTCGTCTGCCTGATCATCGTCGCGCTGTTCGCTTTCATCGTGCTGCGCGGCTTCACGCGGCTGCTGCAGGACAACAATCTCGCAGTCGTGCTCGGCGCCACCGGCCTCTTCGTTCAATTCGGCTTGCAGGCGGTGATCAACATGGCGTCGACCCTGCACCTGATGCCGACCAAGGGTATGACGCTGCCGTTCTTATCCTACGGCGGATCGTCGATGCTTTCGCTTGGCTTTGGTATGGGCATGGCTCTGGCGCTGACGCGACGACGTTTCGGCGGAGAGCCGACATGAGCGCGCTCATCGTGCTCGCTGCCGGCGGCACTGGCGGCCACATGTTTCCGGCCGAAGCGTTGGCCGGCGAGTTGGTCGGCCGCGGCGTGAAGGTGGCGCTCGTTACCGATAAACGCGGCCAAGCCTTCGACACCCGGCTGCCCGGCGTCGCGCTGCATCGGATTCGCGCCGGCCGGCCTAGCGCCGGTATCGCCAGCCGCGTACTCGCGGTGTGCGAGATCGCCCTCGGACTGTTGGCGGCGCGGCGCATCCTCCGCACCTTGGCGCCGGCGGCGGCGGTCGGCTTCGGCGGCTATCCCTCGGTGCCGACGATGATGGCGGCGGCGCGTCTCGGCTTGCCGACCGTCATCCACGAGCAGAATGCCCGCCTCGGCCGCGCCAACCGCTGGCTCACGCCGCGGGTGAAACGTATCGCCACCTCATTTGTGCAGGTCGACGGCTTGGCCCAGACCGAGCGCGCGCGGATTGTCGAAACCGGCAATCCGGTGCGGCCCGCAGTGGTCGCCGAGCGTGGCCGGCCTTATGCGCCGCCCGTCACGGGACCGATCAACCTGTTGATCATCGGCGGCAGCCAAGGCGCGCGCATCCTCAGCGCCGTCATACCCGCCGGCCTGACTCTGTTGCCGGCCGCGCTCAAAGCGCGGCTGACGGTCGCGCAGCAGACGCGGCCCGAGGATGCCGACGCCGTGCGCCGCGCCTACGAAACCAGCGGCATTCGCGCCGAGATCGCGACCTTCTTCGCCGACGTGCCGGTGCGCATGGCGCACGCCCATCTGGTGATTTCGCGCGCCGGCGCCTCGAGCGTCGCCGAACTTTGTGTCGTCGGCCGGCCGGCGATCCTCGTGCCCTATCGCCACGCCGCCGACGATCACCAGACCGCCAATGCCGAGGCGTTGGGCGCAGCCGGTGCCGCCTGGGTCATGAGCGAGCAGAGCTTCACGCCGCTGGCGCTGGCGCAGCGTCTCGAAACCTTGTTCGCGCAGCCGGATTTGCTGGCCGCTGCCGCTTCGTCGGCGCAGCGCCACGGCCAGCCCGACGCGGCACGGCGGCTCGCCGATCTGGTGATCGCGACCGCGGGAGGCGCGCGATGAGGGCGCTGCCGCTCGACATCGGCATCATTCATTTCACCGGCATCGGCGGCATCGGCATGAGCGGCATTGCCGAGATTCTGAAGAATCTCGGCTACGAAGTGCAGGGTAGCGACCTCGCCGACAACGCCAACGTCAAGCGGCTACGCCGGCTTGGCATCCGGGTCGCCATCGGCCATCGCGCCGAGAATCTCGGCGACGCCAAAGTTGTCGTCGTGTCCTCGGCGGTGAAGCCGGACAACCCCGAGGTCGTCGAGGCGCGCTCGCGACTCATCCCAGTAGTACGCCGGGCCGAGATGCTCGGCGAGTTGATGCGCCTCAAATGGGCGATCGCGGTCGCCGGCACTCACGGCAAGACGACGACGACCTCGCTGATCGGCGCGTTGCTTGAAGCCGCTGGCCTCGACCCGACGGTGATCAATGGCGGCATCATCAACGCTTACGGCACCAATGCGCGGCTCGGCACCGGCGCCTGGATGGTGGTCGAAGCCGACGAAAGCGACGGCACGTTCGTCAAGCTGCCGTCGACCATCGCGATCGTCACCAACATCGATCCCGAGCATCTCGATCACTACGGCTCGGTCGAGGCGCTGCATCAGGGCTTCGAGAGCTTCGTCGCGGCGATCCCGTTCTACGGCGTCGCGATCCTGTGCATCGACCATCCGGTCGTCCAGGGCCTGATCGCGAAGCTGAGCGAACGCCGCGTCGTGACCTACGGTTTCAATCCGCAGGCCGACGTGCGCGGCGACGCCGTCACACTCGGCGCCGATGGCGCGCATTTCGACGCCATCGTCACCGATCGGCGCGACGGCACGAGTCGGACGATCCAGCGCCTGCACCTGCCGATGTTCGGACAGCACAACGTGACGAACGCGCTTGCCGCAGTCGCGGTCGCGCGCGAATTGAAACTGGACGATCAGGTCGTGCGCGACGCCTTCGCCGGCTTCAAAGGCGTAAAGCGCCGCTTCACCAAGACCGGTGAGTGGAACGGCGTCACGATCATCGACGATTACGGCCATCACCCGGTCGAGATCGCCGCGGTGCTCAGGGCGGCGCGCGGTGCCACACAGCACAACGTCATCGCCGTGGTGCAGCCGCACCGCTACACGCGCGTCAAGCACCTGTTCGAGGAATTCTGCACCTGCTTCAACGACGCCGATGTCGTGCTGGTTGCCGACATCTATCCGGCCGGCGAAGCACCGATCCCCGGCATCGATCGCGAAGCACTCGTCGCGGGCCTTAAGGCGCACGGCCACCGCAATGCGCTGGCGCTTGAATCGTCCGACGCTCTACCGGCGGTGATCCGCGATCTGGCGAAGCCGGGCGATTTCGTTGTCTGCCTCGGCGCCGGCTCGATCACGTCGTGGGCCAATGCCCTGCCCGATGCGCTGGCGGCATCGACGCGGCAAAGGAAGCGCCAATGATGGCCCTCCGCCGTGAACCGACGCCGCGCCTGATCGAACGCCTGCCGCGCCTGCGCGGCCGGCTGACCGAGAACGCGCCACTCGCGCAGCTGACGTGGTTCCGGGTCGGCGGCGCTGCCGAAGTGATGTTCCGGCCGGCCGACCTCGACGACCTCGCCGCGTTCCTCGCCGGCAAGCCGACGGACGTGCCGGTCACGGTCATGGGCGTCGCCTCGAACCTGTTGATCCGCGACGGCGGCGTGCCGGGCGTGGTGATCCGTCTCGGCCGGGGCTTCGTCGATATCGTGTCCAGCGGAGATGAAATCACTGCTGGCGCCGGCGCGCTCGATCTCAACGTCGCGCTTGCGGCCTGCACCGCCGGCATCGCCGACCTCGAATTCTTGTCGGGCATTCCCGGCACCGTCGGCGGCGGCTTGCGGATGAACGCCGGCGCCTATGGCCGCGAATTCAAGGACGTGCTGCGCGAAGTCACCGCGCTCGACGGCGAGGGCCACCGGCACGATCTGGAACCCGGCGAAATGGATTTGTCGTATCGCCATTGTGGCGTGCCGGCCGATTGGATCTTCGTTGCTGCACAGCTCAAGGGCCGTCGCGACGATCCGTCCGCCATCGGCGCCCGCATGGCCGCAATCCAGGCGCAACGCGAAGCGACTCAGCCGATCCGCGCGCGCACCGGCGGCTCGACCTTCGCCAACCCGCCAGGCCACAAAGCCTGGGAACTGATCGACCGCGCCGGTTGTCGCGGCCTAACCCGTGGTGGTGCCGCCGTGTCGGACAAGCACACCAATTTCCTGATCAACACCGGCAATGCGACGGCCGCCGATCTTGAGGCGCTAGGCGAAGAGGTCCGCCGCCGCGTGCGCGATACGGCCGGCATCGTCCTGGAGTGGGAAATCAAGCGCATCGGCGTGCCAGCGGCGAGCGGGGGTGCCACATGAGCCGCACGGTCCGCTCGGTCGCTGTGCTGATGGGCGGCTGGACCGCCGAACGCGACGTGTCGCTGGTCAGCGGCCGCGAATGTGCCAAGGCGCTTGCCGCAGGCGGCTACGAGGTCCGCAGCATCGACGTGACACGCGATCTCGCTGCGATGGTGCGAGCGCTGACGCCCGCACCCGACGTGGTGTTCAACGCCTTGCACGGCCGCGGCGGCGAGGACGGCACGGTCCAGGGCGTGCTCGAATTCCTGGGCGTGCCCTACACGCATTCCGGCGTGCTGGCATCGGCTGTTGCGATGGACAAACCGACGGCACGCAGCGTCTTCGCGGCCGCCGGCCTGCCGCTCGCCGAAGGGCGCGTCGCGACGCGCGACGAGATTGCCGCCGGCGACGTTCTGCCGCGGCCTTACGTCGTCAAGCCGATTAACGAAGGCTCGAGTGTCGGCGTGCGCATCGTGCAACGCGCCGACAACTCCTGGCCCGCCGAAGCGAAAGCCTGGCGGTACGAGCGTGCCCTGGTCGAACGTTACGTGCCGGGCCGCGAAATCACCGTCGCCGTGATGGGCGACCGCGCGCTTGGTGCCCTCGAGATCCGCCCGGCCAAGGGCTTCTACGATTATGCCGCCAAATATGCGCCGGGCGGCTCCGAACATCTGATGCCGGCGCCGATCCATCGGCGCGCCTATGACGAGGCGCTCGCGATCGGCGTCGCGGCGCACAAGGCACTGGGCTGCCGCGGCGTCAGTCGCGCCGATTTGCGCTACGACGACACCACCGGCGAGCCCGGCAAGCTCGTGCTGCTCGAGGTCAATACCCAGCCCGGCATGACGCCGACCTCGCTGGTACCTGATATCGCGCGGCATGCCGGCATCGAGTTTCCGGCGCTGGTGCGCTGGATGGTGGAGAACGCGGCATGCGATTTCTGAAGCGCCGCGCTCCGGAGCAATCGCCGCCCGTGGCGCAGCAGCGCCGCCGGCCGTTTCCGACCGCCGCCGTGGCGGCGGTTCTTGGGGCTGCGACGTTGATCGCTGGCGGCGGTGGTGCGTATTGGCTGTGGCACGAGGGCACGCTGGCACAGACCGGCCGCGCGATCGCGGCACGCATTTGGACCGTCGGCAGCCAGCAAGGCCTGGCGCTTGAGAATGTCGATGTGGTCGGCCGCCAGCGTCAGAGTACGGCGTCGATCCTGGCGGCGCTTGGCGTCAAGCGCGGCACGCCGATGCTCGAGATCGATCTCGCCGCGGCCCAGGCCAAGCTCCAGGCACTGCCGTGGGTTCGCCGCGCCGATGTCGAACGCCAACTGCCCGACACACTGTTCATTCACCTGACCGAACGCGAGCCCTTCGCCTTCTGGCAGCGCAACGGCTCCCTGTCGCTGATCGATCGCGATGGCACGGTGATTCCAACCGCCGCCCCCGCCCAATACGGACCGCGGATCGTCCTCGTCGGCGACGACGCGCCAGCCCAGGCCGCGACGCTGATCGACATGCTCGCGACGGAGCCGTCCCTCGCGCGCCGCGTCAACGCTGCGGTGTTGTATGGCTCGGGCCGTTGGACGCTGCGCTTTAATACCGGCGTCGAAGTGGCGTTGCCCGGAACGGAGGTGTCCGCCGCATGGCACCGCCTCGCCGGGCTCGAAGCGCAAGAGCAGATTCTCGAACGTAACATCGCAATGATCGATCTGCGGCTGCCGGATCGCATGGTCGTGCGGCTGGCGCCGGCCGCACCCGGCAAATCGCCGACCGCACGCAATGGCGGCAAGGACAAGAGCTCATGAGCAACATGAAGCTCAACGGCCGTGCACGCGGCGGCGTCATCGGTGTGCTCGACATCGGCACAACGAAGATGTGTTGCTTCGTCGCGCGTCGCGAAGAGGTGGCGTCGCGCATCGTCGGCATCGGCCACCAGATCGCGCGCGGTATCAAGAGCGGCGTCATAACCGATATCGAAGCCGCGAGCCAAGCCATCCTCACGACAGTACACGCCGCCGAGCAAATGTCCGGTGAGCATCTGAGCGAAGTTGTGGTGAACCTGTCAGGCGGCTTCTCGGCATCGCGGATGGTCAAGACCGAGATCAACCTCAACGGTCGCGAAGTGTCGGACGCCAACATGCGGCGCGTGCTCGAGCAGGGCTTCCGCGTCAAGGAGCCGGCCGAGCGCACCGTGATCCATTCGGTGCCGGTCGGCTTCGCCATCGACGGTAGCCGGCCGGTTCGCGATCCGCGCGGCATGTACGGCCACAAGCTCGCCGTCAACATGCACGTCGTCACCGCCGAATCAGCGGCCGTGCGCAACGTTGCGAACTGCTTGGGTCGCTGCCGACTGGAGATTGCCGCCGTGGTGGCGAGTCCCTATGCCTCTGGCCTGGCTGCCCTGGTCGACGACGAGAGCGAGCTCGGCGTGACCGTCATCGATATGGGCGGCGGGACGACGACGATCGGCGTTTTCTTCGATGGCAACCTTGTCTTCGCCGACAGCGTCCCGGTCGGCGGCAGTCACGTCACCAACGACATCGCGCGCGGTCTGACCACGCCAATCGCGCACGCCGAACGGATGAAGGCGCTCTATGGCAGCGCGATTCCGTCGGCCGCCGACGAACGCGAGATGATCACGGTGCCGCTCGTCGGCGAGGAAGAAGACCACGCCAACCACGTTCCCAAATCGCTTCTGGTCGGCATCATTTCGCCGCGCCTCGAAGAGACCTTCGAATTGGTGCGCGATCGGCTCGAGGTCTCGGGCTTCGACAAGATCGCCGGCCGCCGCATCGTACTGACTGGCGGCGCCAGTCAGCTGCCCGGCACGCGCGAGCTCGCCGGCTTGATCCTCGATAAGCAGATTCGCATCGGCCGCCCGATGCGCGTCAACGGGCTGGCGGAATCGACCGCCGGCCCGGCGTTCGCGACCGCGGTCGGACTCATCCATTTCGCTCTCGCCGAGCACGCCGAGCCGCAGCGACGCGGCCGGATGCGGACGGAGGAGCCAAGCGGCCTCTTTGGCCGAATCGGAGGCTGGCTACGTGAAAACCTTTGAACCGACCACCGGCAACCCGCCCTTCGCCAGGCGGGTGGACGGGGACCCATTTCTGGCGACGCTTTGGAGGGAAGTATGACGTTGAACCTGAAGGTACCAACTGAAGAGCTGGAGCTCCGGCCCCGGCTTACGGTGATTGGCGTCGGCGGCGCCGGCGGCAACGCTGTCAACAACATGATCCGCTCGAACCTCGTCGGGTGCGAGTTCATCGTGTGCAACACCGACGCCCAGGCAATGAAGCAATCGCTGGCCGAGCGCCGCATCCAGCTCGGCATTACCGTCACGCGCGGCCTTGGCGCCGGATCGCGGCCCGACGTGGGCCAGATCGCTGCCGAAGAGGCGCTCGACGAGATCATGATGGCGCTTGAAGGCTCCAACATGGTCTTCATCACCGCTGGCATGGGCGGCGGCACAGGCACGGGCGCGGCGCCGGTCATCGCCCGCGCGGCGCGCGAAGCCGGCATCCTCACCGTTGGCGTTGTCACCAAGCCCTTCCACTTCGAGGGCACGCACCGGATGAAGACGGCTGAACACGGCATCGAGGAGATGACCAAGTACGTCGACACGCTGCTCATCATCCCGAACCAGAACCTGTTCCGGGTCGCCAATGAACGCACCACGTTCGCCGATGCGTTCAAGATGGCGGATGACGTGCTGCATGCCGGCGTGCGCGGCGTGACCGACCTGATGGTGATGCCGGGCCTGATCAATCTCGACTTCGCCGACATCCGGGCGGTGATGAGCGAGATGGGCAAAGCGATGATGGGCACTGGCGAGGCCGAAGGCGACCGTCGCGCCATCGACGCGGCGGAAGCGGCGATCTCGAACCCGTTGCTCGAAGACGTGTCGATGAAGGGCGCGCGCGGCGTCCTCATCAACATCACCGGCGGGCCCGACATGACCCTCTATGAGGTCGACGAAGCCGCCAACCGCATCCGCGAAGAAGTCGATCCCGAAGCCAACATCATCTTTGGCTCGACGTTCGACGAGAAACTTGCGGGCCGCATGCGGATTTCCGTGGTGGCGACCGGCATCGACGCCGATCAAATGGAGCATCCGAAACCGCTCGAGTTGGTGCAGAAGGAACGCGCGGCACGCGATCAAGCCGCACGGCCGGCCGTCGTGCCGGCGACACCGGCGCCGATGCCGTACGTCGTCCAGCCGGCGGCGGCCGCACCGGTGCTGGCGCCGGAGCCGGAGCCCGAAGTGGTCGAGCCGGCACCGGCCGCGGCGGTTACCGCGATGCCGCGTGTCGACGCGATCGAGGCTCAGGCATTGAGCCGCGGCAGCTTCATGCCGCAGCGTCAGCCGGTCGAGCCGGTGATGGTCCGCCCGGCGCCGGTGCGGCCGGTCACGGCGCCCAACGCCTTCGCCGACGCGGCGATCGCCAACGGCGCACGCCAGCCGCAACGACCCGCACCGCAAACCAAGCGGACGCCGAGCCTGTTCGAGCGGGTGACCAACGCCGGCCGCCTACTGCATCCACAGGACGAGCCGGTCGCCGTAAAGGCGGAAGCGGCACCGGCGGCGCGGCCGCAAACGGTACCGCAACCCGCACCGGTCCAGCCGACGCAACCCACGCTGGTTGCTACCCGGCCGGAACCGGCGGCTGAGCGGCCGCGGGCGAAAGACGAGGATCTGTTGGAAATCCCCGCCTTCCTCCGTCGTCAGGCCAACTGAACGATTCGCGCGGCTCGCGGGCGCCGGAGACGGCTCCCGCGGGCCGGCGCGGACATCGGCTTTTCGAATAACGTGCTGATTTAACACGAATATATCCGTCACAAACTGAAATAAAGAGTGATTTGCCGCTTGTTAAGGCGGTCGTTACGCCTTGGCTCGTTCAGGAGTGATCGGGGAAATGGCCCAAAATTCCGATATGCAGAAGACGCTGAAAGCGCCGATCCATTGCCGTGGGATCGGGCTGCATTCAGGTGCGCACGTCGAAATGACACTGCGTCCGGCCGCGCCCGATTCTGGCATCCGTTTCTATCGCAGCGACCGCAATACCGAAATCGCCGCCGACTGGCGCAACGTCGTCGACTCGCCGCTGTGCACGACCTTGACGAACAGCAAGGGCGATTCGGTGGGCACGATTGAGCATCTGATGGCGGCTCTGGCCGGCCTCGAAGTCGACAATGTTATGGTCGAGCTCGACGGGCCGGAAATTCCGGCGATGGACGGCAGCGCGTCGCCCTTCGTCTTCCTTATCGAATGCGCCGGCTTGACCGTGCAGGACGCGCCGCGTCGCGTCATCCGGGTACTCAAGCCGATTTCTGTGGGCACGCCAGGCAAGTCGGCGGTGCTGGCGCCGAGCGATCAGTTTGCAGTCAGCTTCGCCATCGATTTCGCGTCCAGCGCCATCCGGCGCCAGGAATTGACGCTGTCGCCCTGCCCCGCGACGTTCAAGCACGAGCTCAGCGCCGCGCGAACCTTCGGCTTCCTCGACGAGGTCGAACGCATGCGCGAGGCCGGTCTGGCCCGCGGCGGCTCGCTCGACAATGCCGTGGTCGTCGCCGGCGATCGCGTGCTGAATGAGGAAGGCTTGCGCTACGTCGATGAGTTCGTCCGCCACAAGATGCTGGACGCGATCGGCGACCTTTATCTGGCGGGCGCCCCGTTGCTCGGCCATTTCCACGGCACACGCTCCGGTCACGCGCTCAACCGCCAGCTTCTGGCGGCGCTTTTCGCCGATCGTACGGCGTGGTGCTATGCCGGCGCCGAGCAGGCGCCGACCGCTGCCGTCGCCTAGGCCGACTCGGCTTTAAACCTAGCCTTCACCGCCCGGTCCCCGTTTTCTCGCGCCGGCCCACTATGGTATAAGGACGGGTCGTGGGATCTCTTGGTCAATTCATGCGAACGGCGGCGGGCGGCTACGCGGCTGCCCTGATCGGTGGCGTGCTGCTTGTGCTCGCGCTGTCCGGGTGCTCCAGCGACGACAAGAAGGATAAGTACGTCGAGAAGCCCGTCGACGAGCTCTACAACTCGGCGATGGACCTGCTGGCAAACGAAGATTATTCCAAGGCGGCCGACGCGTTCGACCAAGTCGAGCAACAGCACCCGTATTCGGTCTGGGCGACGCGGGCGCAGTTGATGTCGGCCTATACGCTTTATCAGGCCAGCAAATACGACGATTCGATCGTCGCCGCCGACCGCTATATCCAGCTGCATCCGGGCAATCGCGACGTCGCCTATGCGTATTACCTCAAGGCGCTCGACTATTACGTCCAGATCGAGGATGTCGGCCGCGATCAAAAGACCACCGAGCAGGCGATGCAGGCGCTCCAAGAGGTCGTGCGCCGCTTCCCCAACACGCCGTATGCACGCGACGCGCACCTTAAGATCGACTTGGCGCGCGACCATCTCGCCGGCAAGGAGATGGAGATCGGGCGTTGGTACGAGAAGCAGGGCTATTATTTGGCGGCGCTCAATCGGTTCAAGACAGTGGTCGACAAGTACCAGACGACCACCCACGTCCCCGAAGCGCTCGAGCGTTTGACCGAGTGCTATCTGGCGCTCGGCCTCAAGGACGAGGCCAAACGCACAGCCGCGGTGCTCGGCTACAACTATCCGGGCAGTCCTTGGTACGCCGCCACCTTTACGCTCGTGACCGGCCAGGAAGTCGCGGTCAACGGCAGCGCCACGCCACCAGCGGCGGCGAACAACAAAGACACCCAAGGCTGGTTCGGCAAGATGCTGGGCTTCGTCTTCTAGACGAGTCGCATCGCCTTCGGCCCCGCTGGTCTCGGCCGATGCGCGGCGATATCATTTCGTTTCCATGCTGATCGGTCTTTCCATCCGCGACGTCGTGCTGATCGACCGGCTCGATCTTTCATTCCGGCCGGGTTTGTGCGTGCTGACTGGCGAGACCGGCGCCGGCAAATCCATCCTTTTGGACGCGCTTGGCTTGGCACTCGGCGTGCGCGCCGAAAGCGGACTGGTGCGCCGCGGTGCCGAACAAGCGACCGTGAGCGCCGAGTTCACCTTGCCGGCCAAGCATCCGGCACGAGCCGCCCTGCACGACGCCGGCGTCACCGTCGATGACGACACGCTGGTGCTACGCCGGATGGTTAGCGGCGACGGCCGCAGCCGTGCCTTTATCGCCGACCAGCCGGTCAGTGTGGCCTTGCTGCGTCAGATCGGCGAGGCCTTGGTCGAGATCGAAGGCCAGTTCGCCCAGCGCGGCCTGCTCGATCCCGCGACGCACCGTGATGCGCTCGACGCCTACGGCGTCGGCGAATCCGATCGCCAGACGCTGGCCGACGCCTGGCAAGCCTGGCGCGCCACCGTTGCCGACCACGAAGCCGCGGCGCAAAGGCTTCAAGCCGCGCAAGCCGAAGAAGCGTTTCTGCGGCATGCGATGACCGAACTCGACGCGTTCGACCCGAAGGCGGGTGAAGAAACCAGCTTGGCCGACGAACGCGCGTTGATGCAGAACCGCGAGCGCCTGACCGAAGCGCTGGAAGCGGCGCTCGCCGAGCTTGCCGGCGAACGCGGCGGCGAGCGCGCGTTGCAGGCAGCGCTACGCCAGGTCGGACGTGTCAAGGACAAGGCCGGCGGCCGGCTCGACGCCGCTGCGGCCGCACTCGAACGCGCCGCCGTCGAAGCGCGCGAAGCCACAACCGCGCTCGAAGACCAGATCCGCACGCTCGGCGGCGATACGAATCGTTTGGAGCAGATTGAAGAGCGCCTGTTCGCGCTTCGTGCCCTGGCGCGCAAGCACAATGTGTCGGTTGACGGCTTGGCCGGGTTGCGTGCCGAGATCGGCGCTAAGCTCGGCGCGCTCGAAGCCGGCGGCGATGGCGTCACGGCGCTCAAGCGCGCCACTGATGCCGCCCGCGAGACTTACCTCATGGCAGCGGACAAGGTTGCCGCCGAGCGCCGCGCCGCCGCCGCCAAGCTGGACCCGGCGGTGATGAAGGAGCTGAAGCCCCTCAAGCTCGAAAAGGCGCGTTTCGCCACGGTGCTGACCGCGCTCGGCGAAGCCGAATGGGGCCCGCACGGCCGCGAGCGCGTGCATTTCGAAGTTGCAACCAATCCTGGCGTGCCGGCGGGACCCTTGGCCAAAGTCGCGTCGGGCGGCGAACTGTCGCGTTTCATGCTGGCGCTCAAAGTCGTGCTGGCGCGCACGTCGCCGGTGCCGACTCTGGTTTTCGACGAAGTCGACAGCGGCATTGGCGGTGCCGTCGCGGCGGCGGTCGGCGATCGCCTCCATCGCCTTGGCCAGGAGCTTCAGGTCCTGGTCGTCACTCATTCGCCACAGGTGGCGGCACGCGGCGCGCATCATTGGCGGGTCGAGAAAAGCCAGGCGGCGCAGAAGACATCGACTCGCGTCGAAGAACTGTCGGCCGACGCGCGGCGCGAGGAAATCGCGCGCATGTTGTCGGGTGCGTCGATCACCGCCGAAGCCCGCGCCGCCGCCGCTTCGCTGATGGCCGGAGCGCGGGCGTGAGCCGCGCGCCATCGGGGGAAACGGCGGTCGACAAACTCAGCCCAGCCGAAGCCAAGGCGGAGCTGAAGCGTCTCGCTGCCGAGATCGCGCGACACGACAATCTCTATCACCAGAAAGACACGCCGGAGATCGCCGACGCCGATTACGACGCGCTGCGCCGCCGCAACACCGCGATCGAGATGCGCTTTCCCGATCTCGTTCGCGTCGACAGCCCGTCGAAACGCGTCGGCGCGCCACCCGCCGGTGGTTTCGCCAAGGTGCGTCACGCGCACGCGATGTTGTCGCTGGAAAACGCGATGAACGACAATGAGGTGCGCGAATTCTTCCAAGGCGTGCGCAATTTCTTCCGCGACCCCAGGGACGTGGCACGCGTCGAGCCCGACACGATCGCCATCATGGCCGAGCCCAAGATCGACGGCCTTTCCTGCTCGCTGCGCTACGAAAAAGGCCGCCTGGTGCTCGGCGCCACCCGCGGCGACGGCGTCACCGGGGAGGATGTGACCGCGAACATCCGGACCGTGAAAACCGTGCCTCAGGAACTGAAAGGCAAGGGCTGGCCCGACACGATCGAGGTGCGGGGCGAAGTCTATTTCGTGAAGCACCTATTCGCCGAACTGAACGCCGAGCGGGTCAAAGCGGGTGAGCCCGCCTTCGCCAACCCGCGCAATGCCGCCGCAGGTTCACTGCGCCAGCTCGACCCCGCCGTCACCGCGACGCGGCCGTTGTATTTCTTCGCCTATGCCTGGGGCGAAGCCAGCAAAGGCTTTGCTAATTCCCATTCTGACGCATTGGCCAAGTTCAAGGAATGGGGCTTTGCCATCAATCCGCTCTCCAAACTCTGTCATGGTGTCGACGCGGCGCTAAACGTGCACGCGAAGCTGGCCGAACAGCGCGCCAGCCTCGATTACGACATCGACGGCGTCGTTTATAAGGTCAACGACCTCGATCTGGAGGAACGGCTGGGCTTCGTCAGCCGCGCGCCACGCTGGGCGATCGCCCATAAATTCCCCGCCGAACAAGCGCGTACGGTGCTAAAGGCGATCGAGATCCAGGTCGGCCGCCAGGGCACGCTGACGCCGGTGGCCAAGCTGGAGCCTGTGACGGTCGGGGGCGTCGTGGTCAGCAATGCCACGCTGCACAACGAGGACGAGATCGCGCGCAAGGACGTGCGCGTGGGCGATACCGTGATCGTACAACGCGCCGGCGACGTCATTCCGCAGATCGTCGGCGTGATCGAGGACGCGGCGCACGCGAAGCGGCCCAAATACAAGTTTCCGCACGAATGCCCGGAATGCGGTAGCCCGGCGGTCCGCGAGGAAGGCGAAGCGGCTTGGCGCTGTACCAACTTCACCTGTCCGGCTCAGGCGGTGGAGCGCTTGAAGCATTTCGTGTCGCGGGATGCCTTCGATATCGAAGGCATGGGCGAAAAGCATATCGCCGAATTCTGGCAGGACAAGCTGATCCGCAGCCCGGCCGACATTTTCCGCCTGAAAGCCAAGCAGATTGAGGAGCGCGAAGGCTGGGGAAAATTGAGCGCACAGAAACTGATCGCCGCCATTGCATCGCGCAAAACGATGCCGCTCGACCGCTTCATTTATGCCCTTGGCATTCCCCAGACCGGCGAGGCGACCGCCAAGCTCCTGGCGCGGCACTACCGCAGCTTCACCCGCTTCCGCACGGCGATGACCACGGCCAAGGACAAGGACAGCGCGGCATGGCCGGAGCTGTTGAATCTGCACGGCATCGGCGAGGACACCGCTGCCGACGTCGTGGGATTCTTCGGCGAGAGACATAACCGCAAGGTGCTCGACGAGCTCGAAGCCGAGATCGACATCAGCGATTACGCGGCACCTACCGCCGGCAATGCGCCGCTGGCAGGCAAGACCATCGTTTTCACCGGCGAATTGCAGGCAATGTCACGCAAAGAAGCCACCACCCGCGCCGAGGCGCTGGGCGCGACCGTCACCTCGAGCGTGTCGGCCAAGACGAGCTATGTCGTGGTGGGGGCGGCGGCCGGGTCGAAGGCCACCAAGGCCAAGGCACTGGGCGTCCAGATGCTGACTGAAGACGAGTGGCTGAAGCTGGCGCGGGGTTAGCCGCGCTCACACCACGACGCGCATCTTCTCGCGCTCGGGCTTCTTCTCCGCGAAGCCCGAGACGGTCGGTAGCGAGCCCCACATGTCAAGGGCATAGCGCTCGAATGGAAACTGGCGCGGGCGATAAGTCGCCTCGTCCTCGGGCATGATGTGCTTCACGCCCACCGAATACTCGAACACCATCCCGTCCGGCCCTTCGAAATAGACCATCATCGCGCCCGAAAGCGGATGGCGGCCGGGACCGAAGACGATGTTGACGTTGCGTTCCTTGAGGAAATACCAGGAGCGCATCACGTCGTCGATGTCCTCGACCTGGTGGTTGATGTGCTGGATGCCCGGCCGCGTCGTCGGGAACAGCACCACCGAGTGGTGCGCGGTGTGGATGCGGAACAGCGGCGTGTCGCCGAGCCAGTCTGAGACGCGCGCATTGAACACCGTCGTCCAGAATTTCTCGTCGCGCTTCGGATCGGTAGTGTTGAGGCCGATATGGCTGAAATGGGTGATGCCGGCGTCGCGGCCTGGGAAATAGCGCACCCCGGTGTTATAGGGCCGCGCCAGGATCTCAATCTTGTTGCCGGTCGGATCCTGGGTCGCGATGAACGCCTTGACGCGCCGCTGATCGGATTCGTCCTTGGTGCCGAGCCGCACCGGATATTTGGCGTTGTCGAGTTCGGCGCCGATCTTGTCGAGGTCGTCGGGATTCTTGAGCTCGAGGCCGACGGTGTGATCGGCCGGATCACCCTCGAAATAAGCCAGCGTGTGGTCGCGCGTATCGCCGCGCACCGCTACTTTGTCGCTCTTGAAGTAGGCCCACTTACCTTCCTTGGCGGCAAGCTCGAGCCCGACAACCTTGGTGGCGAACGCGATCGCCGTGTCGAGATCGCGGGTCCCCATGCGGACGTAACGGATATCGTGCAGATGGATCATGGCGTTCCTCGCAAGCCTCGGATCATTGTGCCACAGCGATCAGGCGCTGGACAGCTTCCGGGTCGCCGTGGCCAGCCAAGCGGCGGTTTCCTTATCTACCAAGGGCGTGAGCTCCGCCCGCACCCGCGCGTGATAGGCGTCGATCCAGGCGGCCTCCGTGGCATCGAGCAGCGCCAGATCGATCAGCGCGCGGTCGTAGGGCGCCAGCGTCAGTGTCTCGAAGCCGAGGATCGGCTTGCCGTTTGTGTTGGCACCGTGGGTCACCACGACGAGATTCTCGATGCGGATGCCGTATTCGCCGGTTTTATAATAGCCCGGCTCGTCCGAGACGATCATACCGGATAACAGCGGCTGCGCGTTCGGCGTCTTGGCGATACGTTGTGGTCCTTCGTGCACGCCAAGATAGGAGCCGACGCCGTGGCCGGTGCCGTGATCGTAGTCCAGTCCAACATCCCAAAGAGGTTTCCGCGCCAGCGCATCGAGCTGCGAGCCCGTGGTGCCTTGCGGAAACCGGCACGCGGCCAGCGCGATATGGCCTTTGAGCACGCGCGTGAAGCGGTCGCGCATTTCGGCTGACGGTTTGCCGATGGCGACGGTGCGCGTCACGTCGGTGGTGCCGTCGAGATATTGCGCGCCGGAATCGACCAGATAGAGCGTGCCGTCCTCAAGCCGCCGTTCGCTTTCGCGCGACGCACGATAATGAACGATCGCACCGTTGGCACCGGCGCCGGAAATCGTCGGAAAGCTCAGCCCCTTGAAATGCTCGCCGTCACTGCGAAATCGTTCGAGCCGATCGGACGCGGCGATCTCCGTCAACTTGCCGCCCGGCGCTTCGCGCGCGAGCCATGCTAGAAATCGTGTCAGTGCCGCGCCGTCACGCCGATGCGCCTGCCGCGTGCCCGCAAGCTCGGCGGCGTTCTTGCACGCCTTCGGGAGCTGGCACGGATCGGCGCCGCGCTGGATGGTGGCGCCGGACTCACTCAGGCGATCAAAGATCCACGACGCGCACGTGGCCGGATCGGCGAGTACGCGTTTCTTCGCCCGCCCAAGCGCCGCCAGCGCCGCGCCCAAATCGGCGGGTTCGCTGTGCCGCACCTGATGTCCGAGATGCCGCGCCAGCTCCGGCGACAATTTGCGCCGGTCGATGAACAGATCGACCGCGGCGTCGGCATGGAGGATCGCGAACGACAACGGCAGCGGCGAATATTCGACATCGCCGCCGCGGACATTGAGCAGCCACGCGATCGAATCCGGCGCGGTCAGTACCGCGGCGTCGAGCTTATCGGACGCGAGACGCTGCGCCAGCGCGCGACGTTTGTCGTCGCTGCTCTTGCCGGCGAATTCGAGCGGATGCGGCACCGTCGGCGATGCCGGCGGCGCCGGCCGGTCGCGCCAAATGGCGTCGACCGGATTGGCGGCGAGCGCGGCCAGCTTGCCGCCAGCGCGGGCACAGGCGGCGCGATAGCGCTCCACCTCGCCCGGCGTCAGCAGCCACGGATCGTAGGCGAGCGTTTCGCCGGCCTTGAGGTTGGCGGCGATCCAATCGGTCGCTGGCTGCTCAACCAAGTGACGGCGCTCAAAGAGCGCACCGTCGACCTGCGCCTCGGCCTGGAGCGTATAGCGGCCATCGACAAACACCGCCGCCTTGTCGCGTAGCACAACCGCGAGCCCGGCCGAGCCGGTGAAACCGGTCAGCCATCCCAGGCGCGCGGCCGACGGCGGCACATATTCGCCTTGGTGCTCGTCGGCACGCGGCACGATGAAACCAGCGACACCCTGGCGCGTTAGTTCGGCGCGCAGCCGAGCGAGTTTCTCGGCGCTGGATTCCTTGGCCGGCATCTCGCCGCTGATCTGGCGCGCATCCATGCGGCCGAGAATAGCAAATCGGCCCCGATTTACCGTTTCCACCTCCCGGCGATGCACCGGTCGCGGGCCTGGTATACCAATATTGCGTCGCACAATAGGTCAACAAGTATTATCTTTTGTGCAGTGCAGTAAAGCTTCCAAACCAAGGATTCAAGCCATGTTGAGTCTCATTGGCCAAGCCTCTCGTGCCCTTGCCCGGCGCTATGCGACGTGGCGCGAGCGCCAACGAGCCTATGCCGAGCTCGCGTCGCTCGACGACCGGTCGTTGGCGGATATCGGCATCAACCGTGCCGAGATTCCCTATGTGCTGAGCCACCCGCGGCCGGCGCGCGCGCCGGTTTGGGCGAAAGCCGGCCGGACCTCGCACGCACACTAAGCGCGGCTGACCGGCCGCCTCTCGCCTCGCCTCCGAATCGGAGGCACAGTAGGGCGATGGGCGACGCGCACGATCATCACGGTCACAGGCATCACAGCGCCGCGGGCAACGCGGCGCTGTTTGCATTTGCGGTTGCGCTTAATCTCGCCTTCGTCGCCGCCGAAGCTTTGTTCGGTTGGCTCGGCGGCTCGATGGCGCTCTTTGCCGACGCCGGCCACAATTTCGGGGACGCGCTGGGCCTCGGCGCCGCCTTCGCCGCGACGCAGCTGGCGCGCCGCGAGCCCAGCCACCGCTTCACCTATGGCCTCGGCAGCTCATCGATCCTCGCCGCGCTGCTCAATGCCATCATTTTGCTGATCGCGGTCGGCGCGATCGCCGCCGAGGCGATTCGCCGCCTGGCAGCGCCGACGCCGGTTTCCGGCGAGACCGTCATCGCCGTGGCGCTCGTCGGCGTCGTCGTCAATGGCGTCATCGCCTTGCTGCTGTCACGCGGCGGCAACCAACACGATCTCAATCTCAAGACCGCCCTCGTCCACGCGATGAGCGACGCCGGCATCAGCCTCGGCGTTGCCGCGTCGGGCGCACTCGTCATCGCGACCGGCTGGCTGCGGCTCGA
>JAGWIH010000228.1 GCA_028866355.1 Alphaproteobacteria bacterium | reverse complement strand
TGCATGGCGCCGAGATCAGTCAGAGCTGGTTTACCTGGTGGATCGGCGACACGCTCGGCGTGCTGTTTTTCCTGCCGCTGGTGATGGTCGCGTTCGGCGAGCCGCGCGCGCTGTGGCGGGCGCGGTTGCGGCCGGTCGCGGTGCCGATGCTGATGTTCTTCGCGCTGTTCGTCGCCATCTTCATTCGCGTCGGCACCTGGGAAAACGAACAGGCGCTCCTCGAATTCCGCCTGTTGTCGCAGCAACTGGTCGACAAGACGAGCTCGCAGCTCGGCGAATACGGCACGTTGCTCGAACAGCTCAGCCATTCATTCGTGGTCTCGGTATCGCCGTCGCGGCGCGATTTCCACGACCTGTCGGACGATCTGCTCAAGCGCTTTCCGGCGGTCAAGACGGTGATGTGGGCGCCGCGCATCGATTCCAGCCACCGCGCCGGCTTCGAGGCGGCGCAGCGGCAATCGTCGCCGGATTTCACCATCCGCGAGCAGGACGAGCTCGGCCATTTCCGCCGCGCCGGCGCGCGGCCGCAATTCTATCCGGTGACCTATCTCGCGCCTTCCGACGACAAGGCGGCCGTGCTCGGCTTCGATCTGGCCGCCGATCCGGTGCGCCGCGCCGCGATCCAGCAGACCGTCGAAAGCGGCCACGTCGCCGCGACGGCGCCGGTCGGATTGGTCGAGCAGCGCGGCGATCCGACCGGCATCCTGCTGACCATGACCGTACCGCACGGCGCCAACGGCGCCGGCATCCTCGCCCTGGGATTGCGCATGGATGTTCTCATGGACACGCTGCTCGGTCCGACCAGCCAGCTGCTCGATGTGCGGCTGCTCGACGGCGCCGCCAAGCAGCCGCTCTTCGGCACGTTGCCGGAGACCGCCGCCGCCGCGCCCTACGAGCAAGGCTTCGATTTCGGCGGCCGGCGTTATGTGATCGCCACCGCGCCGACGGCGGCTTACACCGCCGAGCACCGCGGCTGGCAGAGCATTGCGGTGCTCATCGCCGGCGTGCTCAGCACCAGCCTGCTCGGCGCATTGCTGATGCTGGGCACCGGCGAGCGGCAACGCATGGCCCGTTTGGCCGAGCATCGCACGCGCGAGCGCGACCGCATCTGGCAGGTGTCCGAGGATCTGTTCGGCGTCGGCACCTTCGAGGGCTATTTCGTCAGCCTCAATCCGGCATGGACGCGAACGCTTGGTTGGCGCGAGGACGAGATCAGAACGATGCACGTCAGCAAGCTGCGCCATCCGGACGATGCCGTGGCCGCGCTCGAAGCGCGCCGGCGGCTTGGCGAGGGCGCCGGCACGGTGCGCCTCGAAAATCGCTTCTGGCACAAGGACGGCACCTATCGCTGGATTGCCTGGACGATGACGGTGCAGGACGACCTCATCTATGTGATCGGCCGCAACGTCACCGCCGAAAAAGAAGCGGCGCGCACGCTGCGCCAGACCGAGGAGCATCTGCATCAGCTCCAAAAAATGGAATCGATCGGCCGGCTCACCGGCGGCATCGCGCACGATTTCAATAACCTGTTGACGGCGATCATCGGCAATCTCGAGATCACCGGCCGTACGTTGAGCGCCGACGCGGCGGCTGGCGCCAGCCGGTCGCGGCGTGCGGTGGCGGCCGCGACCGACGCGGCGACGCGCGCCGCGACGCTGACCCAGCGACTGCTCGCTTACGGACAGAAGCAGCCGCTCAAGCCGCGTGCCGTCGACGTCAACAAGCTCATTTCCGGCATGTCCGAGCTGATCCGCCGCACGCAGGGCGAGACGATCCGTTACGAATTCGCGCTCGCGCGCAACCTGTCGCCGTGTTTCTGCGATCCCAATCAGCTCGAAACCGTGATTTTGAATCTCGTCATCAATGCGCACGACGCCATGCCCCAAGGTGGACGTCTTGAGATTCAAACCGCCGACACCGAGCTCGACGCGGCGGCGGCGCAGGCCGGCGATGTCGAGCCCGGCCGCTATGTCATGCTGACGGTGAGCGACACGGGCGTCGGCATGGCGCCCGAAACCGTGAAGCGCGCCTTCGAGCCGTTCTTCACCACCAAGCCGGCGGGCAAGGGCACCGGCCTCGGCCTCGCCATGGCGTATGGCTTCGTCAAGCAATCGGGCGGCACCGTCGAGATCGACAGCGTCGTCGGCCGCGGCACGACCATCCGCCTGCTGCTGCCGCATTTCATCGCCGCCGCGATTCCCGAAACCGTGCGGGTGCGCGCGTCGTCGATCGCGGCGCCGCTGCCGGGCCACGGCGAAACCGTGCTGGTCGCCGAGGACGATCCCAGCGTTCTGGGCTACGTCTCCGAGGTCCTGCGCGAGCTCAACTATCACGTGCTCGAGACCACCAATGCGGCCGCGGCGCTGGCGATGGTGGCGGAGCCCAACCGGCCGATCCATCTGTTGCTGACCGACGTGGTGATGCCGGGCATCAACGGCCGCCATTTGGCCGATCAGGCGCGCATTCTGCAGCCCGATATCAAGGTGCTGTTCATGACCGGCTATCCGCAGGACGTGGTGGTCGATCGCGGCCGGATCGAGCCCGGCGTCGAGTTGATGCAAAAGCCGTTCTCGCGCGAGGATCTGGCGGCGCGGATCCGTGCGCTGCTGGATGCGGATGTGTCCGAAGGCGACAAGGCGCCGGGCCGCGCCACGGCCGACGTGCCGCCGCCGGCAGAAGCTGCCGCCGGTCACGAGGACGACGCAAGGGAAGGCGGGAACGCCTGAGGCGTGTCGGCCTCGGGCTCAGTGTGGAATATTTTCGACGCCGCGCTCGCGCAGCGACGAGTCGGTTTCGGCGATAAGATGCAGCAAAACGCGCGCAAGGCGTTGATCTTGCACGAAATTACGCAGCAGGAACTGGTATCGCTGGAGATCGCGCAGCAAGGTTTCGCATTCAGCGTCCATCGGCGCACCCTAGCGCGCGGCCGGCGTCCGCCCATTGCGCTAGATCAGGTATAGGTATTGGCACGTACGATGGACCGGCAGGGTCCGACCAGGGGGCTTGGGCCGGCGCGTATTGAGGAGGGAATCGTGCCGAATCGGTTTCTCGCCGCCGTCTCGCTGTTGGTTTTCGGTATCGTTCTGGCCGCCGGCCGTGCTGCGGCCGAAGATCGCATCGAGCTTCATAGCCGGCCGGGCATCGTCCAGCCGATCCTTTACGTGCCGGCGTCGGCGCCGGTTGCCAGCGCCATATTGTTTCCCGGCGGCGGTGGCGCCATCGCCGGCGTGCGCAACAACTTCTTGCTGCGCGTCCGCGGCGAGTTTGCCGCCCAAGGAATCAGCGTTGCCGTGATCGACGTGCCGTCGGATCGTGCGGACCTGTCCAAAGAATTCCGCGCCAGTGCCGATGCCGCGGCGGATGCCGCCGTCGTCGTCGCGTTTCTCAAGACGAAAGCCGGCGTGCCGGTATGGCTCGTCGGTACCAGCAACGGTTCGATTTCGGCGGCGAATGCCGCGGCGCGTCTCGGCCCGTCGCAGATCGGGGGCGTCGTGCTGACGTCCTCGGTATGGAGCGGCGGCATGGACCTCGTTCCGCTGACGCCGATCGCGGTACCGACCTTCATCGTCCACAATCGCGACGATCAATGCCGCCACAGTCCGGCGGACGGCGCGGCGCCAGCCTTGGCAACATTGACCAATGCACCGGCCAAGGAGCTGCTGCTGGTTTCCGGCGGCGACAGCCGAGGCAATCCGTGCGGCGCCTTATCGCACCACGGCTATCTCGGCATCGAGAACCAGGTGGTGCCGCCGGTGGTCGCCTGGATCAAAAGCCACAACGCGCCGGCGCACTAGCGCAGACATACATCAACCGCTGCGTCGCCTTACGCTCGCTCACCGCACCGCATGCTAAGCGCCGCATCGATGCAATGGCCGACGAGGCAACCCACCCCACACCGCGCGCATT